>JBKJOI010000469.1:0-4116 GCA_046595695.1 Haliangiales bacterium
GTCCAGCCGGGTGAGCCGCACCGGCGGCTTGCCTGCCTCGACGATCTCGAGCTCGTCGACGTTCTCGACGGCCAGCTTCGCGGGTGCGCCCGCCGGCGCCGCGCCGGCCGCGAGCGCCCGCCGCTGGTGCGGATCCGGCCGCGTGCGCGCGTAGACCACCGCCGCCAGGACCACGCCCAGGATGCCCACCGCCACCATCGTGCGCGTCTTCAGCATGGGGGCTCCTACAGCTTCACGCGGCGGCGCCGCGTCTCGCGCACGCGCCAGTAGACGACGCCGAACAGCACCAGCGCGAGCGGCACGCCCGCCACGTTGCCGTACTTGATCCACAGGCGCGTGTCGGGCTCGTGCTCCTCGTCGAGCGGACGCAGCACGCGCTTGGCGCGCACGCTGGCGAGATCGCTGTCGGCGACCAGCCAGTCGACCATGGCGTGCAGCGCCAGGAAGCCGTTCACGTACGCCGGGTTGCCGACGTACTTCATGATGCCGAGCGTCTGGTCCTCGGCGAAGCCGGCGCCGCCCACGAGGATGAGGCGTGTGGCCGGCGGGCTGGCCGCCAGCGTCTCGCCGCTGCCCACCGCGGGCGCCGCGGCTGGGTCCTCGGGCGGGGTCACGTCGGGCAGGCCGTCACCGTCGGCGTCGACCGGCTCGGCCGCCGCCGCCGCCGCGGCCTCGATGCCCGCGGGCTTGGGCTTGCCGGCGAAGAACGACGGCCAGGTGCCCGTGGCCGCGTAGGCGGTCACGTAGTTGCCGTGCGCCTCACCCGGCTTGGGCCCGGCGATGCGCGTCTGCCGCGTCACCAGCATCATCTCGGCCTTGGCGAACGACACCTTCGAGGTGAGCAGAAGCGGCGTCAGCGCGAAGTCGGCGGCCTTCGTGGCCAGCGGACCGACCAGCTTCACCGTCGACGCGTAGGGCAGCACGATGGTCTCGAAGCCCTCCAGCACGCCGCCCTCGCCGGCGTCGGTCGCACGCGCCAGTGGGAAGAACGCATTGGTCTCGAGCGGCTGCCCGCGACCCAGCGGGATCACGCCCGGCACGCTCGCCTTGCCGTCGACGATCACGTCCTTGCCGACCTCGAAGCCCCAGTGCGCCAGCAGCGGATCGAGGCCGCTCTCGACCGGCGTGCCCATGAACGGCGCCTCCGCGGACTCGTCCATCATCATCTGTTGCTCGTTGGCCGAGCTCTGCCAGCGCATGCCGCGCACCAGCAGCAGGACCGGCTTGCCGCTCATGACCAGCTGGTCCAGGTGGTACTGCGCCGCCTCGCCGACCGGCTCGGTGGGTCCGTTCACGATCATCACGTCGACGTCGTGCATCGTCTGCGGCGCCGTCTTCCAGTCGACCGGCACGACGTCGTACAGATCGCCCAGGCCGATGCGCGCGCCGTTGCCGATGTCCACGCCGGGCAGCTGCATGGCCTGGATGCGCTCGGGCTCGCCGAAGCCAGTGGTCACGCCGACCTTCTTCTTGCCGCCCGAGAGCCGGCGGATGCGCGACGAGAACTCGTACTCGAGGCCCTCGAGCGCGAAACCACGCTGATCGAGCTCCCAGACCTCGTCCTTGCCCAGGTAGCTGAGCTTCACGTGGAAGTAGGCGGGCACCTGCTCGCGCTTGTCGTCCTTGAGCGAGACCAGGCGCAGCTTCTTGATGCCCTCCTCGGCGAGCTCCTTCTGGCGCGGCTGCGCCTTCTCGCCGTCGGAGGCGTCGACGTCGAACTTCACGAAGTCGATCTTGCCGCCCGAGGCGTCGGCGTACTCGGCGAGCAGGTTCTCCACGTAGGTCTGGCGATCGGCGTACTCCGACGGCACGTTGCCGAAGTAGGCCTTGATGAGCAGCTTCTCGGGTAGGCGCTTGACCAGGTTCTGCGAGGCCGGCGACAGCGAGTAGATCCCGCGCTCGGTGAGGTCGAGCTTGGCGCGCGCGCCGCACGACAGCACGTTGAGCAGCACGAGCGCGCCGACGATCGCGACGGCGGTGATCAGCGCCTCGGCGGCGGTGCGGACCTTGGCGGGCCTGGGGGCAGAGGACTTGCCGCTTGCGGACATGGCGTTCACACCCACTTCCGCGACTCGAGCACCTGCGCGGTGGCGACCAGCGCGATGCCGATGGCGGAGACGTAGTAGACGAGGTTGCGCAGCTCGACCACGCCGCGCGCGATGCCCTGGAAGTGGAACCGGGGCGACGCGTACTGGAAGATGGGCCCGAGCGGCTTGCCCAGCATCGCGAACGAGTCGAGGAAGAAGAGCGCCAGGCAGATGGCGACGCCCAGCAGCAGTGCCACGATCTGGTTCTTGGTCAACGCCGAGGCGAACATGCCGACGGCCAGGTACGTGCCGCCGAGCAGGAGCGTGCCCAGGTAACCGCCCCACACCGGGCCCCAGTCGAGCGGCCCGAGCCGCGACACCGTGAAGGCGAAGGGCAGGGACAGGATCAGGCCGACCGCCAGCAGGGCGAGCGCGGCCAGGTACTTGCCGACGACGACCTCCCAGTCGCGCACCGGCATGGTGAGCAGCATCTCGATGGTGCCCGAGCCGCGTTCCTCGGCGA
This sequence comes from Haliangiales bacterium, assembly GCA_046595695.1. GTDB lineage: Bacteria > Myxococcota_A > Polyangia > Haliangiales > SHYZ01 > JBKJOI01. Next base: position 2,551 of record JBKJOI010000469.1, read on the forward strand.
GCAGGCGCATGGCGATGCCGGGCGCGAAGAAGAGCAGCAGGAACGGCATGTTGCCGAAGAAGCCGTCCATGGACGCGTTCTTGATCATGAAGAAGCGATCGAAGAACAGGTAGCCGGTCAGCGCCAGGAACGACGCCAGCACGATGTACGCGATGGGGGACTTGAAGTACGCGGCCAGCTCACGCCGCGCGATCACGAGCGCGGTGCGCATCAGGCGGCCTCCTCGATCTTGGGGTCGGGCTTCTGGTCCGCTGAGGTGGGCGAGCCGGCGCTGCCCTCGACGCGTGTCAACCGGCCGAAGACCTCTTCCAGCGAGGCCTCGCGTCGATCCAGCTCGAGCAGCGGCCACTTCCGGTCGACCGCGCAGCGGTAGAGCTCGCGCCGCAGGTCGTCCTTGCCGTCGGTGGTCAGCACGTACTGCCGGGTGCCGGTCTCGCTCGGCTCGACTCCGACCGCGGCCACGCCCGCGAGCGCGGCGAGCTGCTCGCGCACCAGCTCGGCCGCGGGCGCGCCCTCGCCGTCGTCGAGCAGCAGCCGGTAGCGGTTCGATTTCTCGCGCGCGATGAGATCGTCGGGGCGGCCGTCGGCGACCAGGCGCCCGTCGGAGATGATGACCACGCGGTCGCAGGTGGCCTGGACCTCGGGCAGGATGTGCGTCGACAGGATGACCGTCTTCTCGCGGCCGAGCTGCTTGATGAGCTCGCGGATCTCGACGATCTGATTGGGGTCGAGGCCCGACGTCGGCTCGTCGAGCACCAGGATCTCGGGATCGTGCACGATCGCCTGGGTGAGCCCGACGCGCTGCCGGTAGCCCTTGGAGAGCTCGCCGATCTGCTTGCCCAGCACGTGCAGGATCCCGGTGGTCTCGCCGATCTTCTTGATGCGCGCGCGCCGCTCCGACGCCGGCACCTTGCGCAGCCGGGTCACGAAGTCGAGGTACTCGAGCACCGTCATGTCGCGGTAGAGCGGCGTGTCCTCGGGCAGGTAGCCGATGCGTCGCCTGACCTCGAGCGACTGCGCGTAGACGTCGAACCCGGCCACCTCGGCGCGCCCGCGCGTGGGCGTGAGGTAGCAGGTGAGCATCTTCATGGTGGTCGACTTGCCGGCGCCGTTCGGGCCCAGGAAGCCCAGCACCTGGCCGCGCGGCACCTCGAAGGTGATCTCGTTGACCGCCACCTGGGGCCCGTAGTTGCGGGTCAGGCGGTCGGTCCGGATGGCCATGCGTTCGGTCATGCGTCTCTCGCGATCCTCGGATTTTGTGAATGCCCAGCTATTCGACGAGCAGGCCCTCGACGAAGCGACGATCGAGGACCACGGTGTCACCACGACGCTCGACGCCACGGCCGAGATCGGCAATCCAACCATCGACGACCGCGGCCCATTCCGGAGGCAGTGGAAGTTTTTGCGCCGCCGCGCGCTCGCCGAAGCCGCGCGCCACCCGCTCCCGCGCCGCCGCATCGGCCTGACCGCCGGGGATCGCCTGCGCGAGCGCGACGACGTCGGGCAGGCGCAGCGGCGCGGCCGAGACCGGGTGGCCCAGGAGCGCGTGCGCGACCGCGGTGCGGC
>JBKJOI010000472.1:0-4097 GCA_046595695.1 Haliangiales bacterium
CGGCGGCCGTCGTCCGCGAAGTGATCGGGCGAGCCGGCGATGCGGTTGGCGAGCGCGCCCAGCGTGACCGCGGCGACGCCGAGCTGGTTCTGGTCGCGGCGCACCAGGTCGCGGTACTCGCCGTTCCACTCGGCCCAGCCGGCCGGAAAGTGGCCGAGCTGGTAGGTGCCAGCGCCGATGCCCCACGGCTCGGCGATGAGGTCGACGCCCGCGCCGCCCTCGGCCGAGCGCGCGGGCAGCTCGCGCGCCGCGCGCACCAGGATGCCGTCCTCCGCGCCGCCGTCGTAGTCGAAGCAGCCCGCGCCCGAGGCGCAGGTGTTGCCCAGCACCGACGCGAGATCGAAGCGGAAGCCATCCACGCCCAGATCGTTCGCCCAGTAGCGCAGCGAGTCGAGCACCAGCTCGCGCACCAGCGGGTGCGTCACGTTGGTGTTGGCGCCGATGCCGGTGTTGTCCTGGAAGCGCGTCGGGTCGGCGGCGAGCTGGTAGTACGCCGCGTTGTCGAGGCCGCGCAGCGAGTGCAGCGCGCCGCCGCCGCCCTCGCTGGTGTGGTTGTAGACGACGTCCAGGTAGACCTTCACGCCGGCGTCGTGGAACGCGCGCACCATGGCGCGCAGCTCGCGCGTCGGCCCGCCCGGCGAGCGATCGCAGGCGTAGCGGCGATCGGGCGCGAAGAACGCCAGCGTCGAGTAGCCCCAGTAGTTGTCGCCGGCGGCGTCGGCGGGCACCAGGTCGTTGCCGTCGTTCCAGCTCTCGTGCACGGGCAAGAGCTCGACCGCGGTGACGCCCAGCGCGGCCAGCTCGGCGGCCTTCGCACCGGCGGCGGCGTACGTGCCGCGACAGTCGCCGAGCGCGACCTCGTTGCGGGTCAGGCCGCGCAGGTGGACCTCGTAGATCACCTCGTCGCGGAAGGGGCGGGTGGGGCGCACGCCGACGTCAGCCTCGCGCGCTATGACGATGCTCTTGGGGCCGAGCGGGCCGCTGTCGCGGGCGCGGCCGGCGTCGCCGGTGCGGAAGATGCCCGCGTCGGTGTGCCCGGGCCCGGTCGGGTCGTGCGAGAGCTCGCGCGCGTACGGATCGATGAGCAGCTTGTTGGGGTTCATGCGGTTGCCGGCGGCGTCGACGTCGGCGAGGTACCCGATGGTCGCGCCGGGCGTCCACGCCGGATCGTGCGGCCAGTTGGGGCCCCAGACGCGGTAGCCGTAGTAGACCGCGCCGGTCACGCCCGCGGCGTCCAGCGCGGCCTGCTCGACGCGCGCCGCGAAGACCTCGCCCGCCGGCGCGAGCACCACGCGCAGGCGCTCCGCGGCGCCGAGCGGCTCGGCGTAGATCCACAGCTCGATCCGTGTCGCGCGGGTCGAGGCGACGCGGAAGTGGATCGCGTGGCCGCCCGGCTCGGGCGTCGCGCCGAGGCCGGGCACGAACGGCCCGGCGTCAGGAGCCTCCGTCGCGTCGACGGCGGCGCCGCCCGCCGCGTCGGTCACGGGTTGGGACGCGTTGCATCCGAGGACGGCCAGCGCGGCCATCGTTGCGAACGGCCACATGCGCATGCCCGGGTGAGCAGCACGAAACGCGCCGGACGGATTCTCACGCAATTACCGCGGGCTGCGTCCGACGGCCCGCGCCGATCTGACGCAGACGTTGCGAAAGCCAACGCCCCCGGGCGGCGTGGCAGAACGCTGGGCGCTCTCCGGCGCGCTACGCGTCGGGCGGCATGTCCTCGAACTGCAGGATGCCGAGCTCGGTGAAGCGCTCGCGCAGGAACGGCGACAGCAGGCCCAGCCGCTTGATGTTGGGCACGATGCGCATGAACAGCAGCCGCCGGAACTCGATCATGGCGGGCGATTTCAGCGCCAGCTCCAGGCACTCCTTGACCGGCATGCCCATGGCTTCCCAGACCTCCTGCGCGAGGAAGCGGTCGCGCATGAGCCGGCAGCTCTCGAAGGTGAACTCCTCGCGCTCGCGCCGCTCCTTCTCGTTGAGCTGCGTGTTGTAGTAATCCTTGAGCGAGAGCACGCCGAAGGCGACGTGACGGGCTTCATCGCGCATCACGTTGTGCGTGAGCTCCTTCACCAGCGGCTCGCGCGAGAACGTGTGCAGGAACTTGAACGCGGCCATCGCCAGACCCTCGACGAGGATCTGCATGCCCAGGTACTTCATGTCCCAGCGCGGGTCGGACAGGATCGAGTCGAGCAGGCTGCGCAGGTGCTCGTTGATCGGGTAGGTGAGCTCCACCTTCTCGCGCAGGTAGCGCTCGTAGACCTCGACGTGGCGCGCCTCGTCCATGACCTGGGTGGCGGCGTAGAACTTGGCGTCGATGTTCGGCACCGTGGTCACGATCTGCGCGGTCGCGAGCAGCGCACCCTGCTCGCCGTGCAGGAACTGCGAGAGCGTCCACGACATCTGGTGCTGGCGCAGCTCGCCGATGTTCTTGGCCGACAGCTTGTTCCACAGCGGCGTGCCGTAGATCGGGATGTTCTGGTCGGGGAAGTTCTCGGCCTGCGGATCGACCTGGGTGTCCCAGGCCAGGTAAGTGCGCCCGTCCCACTGCTCTTGCTTGGCCTTCTCGTAGAGGGCGCGCAGATCGGCGCGCGACGACGCGTAGCGCCAGACGTAGGTCACCGGACAGCGGGCGTCCAGGTACTCGGCGATCTCGAGCGCCTTGGCGGCCAGGATCGGGTTCGGGCTCGGCTCCGTGTCGGGAAGGGGCAGGGTGGCGCTCATCGTTTCTTCTCCTTCTTCTCCGTGGCCGGTGTCGCTTCGGTCGCCTGGCGGTCGAGCTCCTGGCGCAGCGCGCGCAGGATCGACTTGCGTCGGATCAGCGTGACGATCGGCTCGGAGACCTGCGTGGCCTCCTCGGCCAGCCGGGCGAGCTCGTCGGGCGGCACGTGGCCGGCGAGGTGAGTGAACCGGCGCACCTCGCGGCGCGCCAGCTCACCGATCAGCTCCACATAATGAGCGAGGCCCTCGACCGGGAAGCGCTCGCGGGTGAGGCCGGCCTGCTCGGCGCGCTCGAGCGCATCGAGCAGCTCGAGGTCGATGGCCGAGAACTCATCGGCGGTGTCGCTGCCGACCAGGCCCATCTCGATCATCATGTCGAGCTCGTCCTCGTGCATCTTGTAGCGGGCGAGCACGCCGGCGCGGTCGAGCTTCGCGCGCGGCGAGGCAGCGTCGAGCTTCTGCGCGACCGCGGGTCCGACCCGCGCGAGCAGCGCGCGCTCCTCGGGCTCGAGCGGACGATCGCCGCGCTCCTCGAGCAGCAGACGGATCGCGCGCAGCGGAAGGAAGTTCTCCTCGCGCAGCTTGCGGATGAGCAGCAGGCGCTCGAGGTACGCCTCGTCGTAGTAGCCCATCGTGCGGCCGGTCTTCACCGGCGGCGGCGGCAGCAGGCCCTCGCGGATGTAGAACTTGATCGTCGCGACGCTGACGCCGGCACGGTCGGCGAGCTCGCCTATGCGCAGGTACTGGTGGGTCAACGCGGCAGTCACTGGATAGTAATCATATCCAGTCTAGCCGGGAGCTTTCAAGACCTAACCGTATTTCGTAATCCTGAGTACGCCGGTTGCGCTCAGAACTCTTTGCGTCCGTGGATCAGCATCACGCCCCAGACGACGCGCATGGCGGCCAGCAGTGTCGACGCGGTACCCACCGAGTCGGCGCGCAGGAACTGGGGCAATGCGAGCAGGTTCACGCAGAGCATGGTGCCGAACATGGAGACCGCGAAGGCCCAGGCGGCGCGGTTGTGGCGCAGGACGCCGATGCCGAGCCCGATGTCGAGGACGCTCGCGGCGAAGTTGGCGTAGAGGGCGACCGGCGCGATCTTCGGGTGCGCGAACGCGAACCCGGTCACGGCTCCGATCACCCCCACCACGCCGACGACGATCATCATGGAGCCAGCGATGCGGGCGATCCCGGTGGTCTTGGCAGGTGGTGTGATCATTCCTCGAGTGGATAGGGCTATCAGCTTTCCTGCCCAAAGAAAAGCTGGAGGAGAAAAGCTGGCGGCGTGTGGGGTGCGCCTGCGGGGCTGCGCCGCGGGCGGCTAGGAACGCGGCTTGTCGCCCGGCGTCGGCGTCGGCGTCGGCGTCGGCGTCGGC
>JBKJOI010000704.1:0-3760 GCA_046595695.1 Haliangiales bacterium
CTGCACCGCCTCGGGATCGTCGGCCTTGCGCGCCATGGCGCGCGCGCGTCCGGTGACGACGTTGAGCGGCGAGCCGACCTCGTGCGCGATCTCGGCGGCGATCGAGCCGACCGTGGCCATCTTCTCGGAGGAGCGCAGGTGGAGCTCGAGCTGCGAGCGCGCCTCGGCGCCGCGCCGGGTTTCCTCTTTCGCCTCGCGCAGCGAAGCGGTCATGTCGTTGAAGCGCGACGCCAGCGCGCCCAGCTCGTCCTCGCGCTCCTGCAGCACGACGTGCGACAGATCGCCGCGCGCGACGTCGTCGATGCCGGCGATGAGCTTGCGGATCGGGCGGCCGATGCTGCGGCTGGCCGAGCCATAGACCGCGGCGATCAGCACGAAGGCGATCACCGCGAGCGGCAGCCAGACGTCGCCGCCGCCACCCGCGTCGTCGTCGTCCAGGAGACGCACCAGCTCGATCCCGCCCACCATGACGTAGCCGTCGCGTCCGCCCTCCATCTGCTTGCGCAGTGGTTCCACATAGATGTAGGCGGGCTGGCCGCCCACGCGTGCGTTCTCGTCCACGATGGGCGTGCGCAGCGCGAGCATCGTGCTCAGCCGGTCGAGGCTCGGGTTGCCCGACGAGGGTGCGCCGGCGAGCGGCGCCTCGCGCGCGTCGAGGAGCTTCACCCGCCAGGGTAGGCCGGCGCGCGCGAGCCCGGCGGTGAGCTCGCTGCCGCGCGCGTCCAGATCGAGCGCGGCGAACTTCGAGACGTCGAGCGACGCGCGCAGCGCGGCGGCCAGCTGCGCCGCATCACGACCGATCGCGTCGAGCCGCTGGTCGTGTCGGTTGCGCGCGGTGACCACGCCGTAGATGCCGAGCGTCAACACGACCAGCAGCGAGGTGGTGAGCGTGATGCGGGTGGCGAGACGCATCAGGCGACCGACTTGCGGTAGGCGCGCCGCACTTCGACGCGGCGCTCGAGGTCGCGGATCACGACGTCGCTGACGTCGATGCCGTAGAGCTCGTGTACCGCGCGGATCCCGCCGGGCGTGTACACGTTCACCTCGAGCACCTTGCTGCCCACGATGTCGACGCCCACGAAGTAGAGGCCGTCGGCGGCCAGGCGCGGCCGCAAGACGTCGACGATGCGCTGCTCCTCCACGCCGAAGGTGGTGGGCTCGCGGCGCACGCCGCCGAGACCCGCGCTACCGCTCGTCCCTGACTCGGGCCAGCGCCGGTAGATCGCGACCTGACCTTTCGGATGGCGAATGGGTTCTCCATCCAATAGTAGAAGGCGCTTCTCGCCCTGAGCGACCTCGGGCAGGTACTCCTGGACCACCATGTAGCCGGTTTTGCGGACTACTTGTAGGATTTGATTCAGGTTTTTGACCTGGCCGCGGGTCAGGTAGAAGACGCTGTCGACGCCCGCGTGCTGCTCGGCGAGCGGCTTCACGACCGCGGACGCGTCGAGCTCCTTGAGGAAGCGCTTCACGCGCGCGACGTCACGCGTCACCAGCGTGCGCGGACGGATCTCGGCGGGCAGGCCGCCCAGGTACATGCGACCACCGGCGCGTTGCGTGCCTTCGGGATCGTTCACGACGTGGACGTCGCCGAGCCGCAGGCGCCAGCCGAAGTCGATCATAGGGCTGTGCACCCCACCGCCTTCGCGGCGCGGGTGGTAACGCAGGAAGACGACATCGAACGAGGCGAGCGACTCCTCGCGCAGGTCGGCGTCGGCCGCACCGATGGCGCTGCACAGCTCCCCGTGCGTGGCACACGCGGCGGTCGGGCGCACGACGCGCGCGGTCACGCTGTTGTCGGGGCGAAGCGTCAGTTCGTCGACGGAGACGAAGCCGACCTCGTGGCCTCGGCGCGCCGCGGCGAGCGCCAGCCACGACGTCGACCACGTGGGCTTCTGCGCACGTACATCCGCCACGATGAACGCGAGTCGCACGCGCGGAGTATATCCACTGCGTGCGCGACGTGCGCGAGGTGCGTCGCGAGCTACGCACTAACGCCGTGCGACGCGCACGGAGCTCGCGAGCCGCGTGGTGACCACGCACGCGCGCGCAACGCGCGGCGAAACGCACATCACGCGCACCACGCGTCTCGCGATCGCGCGAGCGGAGCGTCTCGAGATCACCCTGACGAGCGACCGATGCGTGCTCGGAGGGCTCGCTGAACTCCAGCTCTCGCGTCTCGCGGCGTGCGTCTCTCGCCGGGGCGCCGCTCCGTCAAGACACCGACGGAAAGGTCGAAAATCCCGCTCCGAGGCCCGCTGCCGGCATTTTTTTCGGGTCAAGTTCAAAGACTTCAGACTTGATTGACCAATATTTTCAGCATATTGAACTATTAACGTGGCATTCGTACCACTGGCTGTACGTCGGTTCAGTAATTTTTGATCGGCCGTCCGCTTGTGCCGACCCCGACCCCCGCGCATCATCCTCCTCGTGAGCCACCTGGTCAGGCCTTCAGCCCCCGAACTGTGGGGTCAGCGCATCGACGAGATGGGGCTGCAGCTCGACGGCAGCCCCTTGTGGCCCCTCATCCAGCAGCTGTATGCCGAGCTGGAATCGAAGGGCGTTTCTTTCCGTCCCCCCTGCTACGTCGCGAACGAGTGGGGGTGTCCAGACGGCGTGCCGCTCATCGGCTTGCCGTTCTATCTGGCCGACGCGCGTTTCCACGCTTACGAGGAAGAGCACGCAGACGACCTCGAGGATGCGCCGCGCATCATGGCGGGCCTCCGCCACGAGGCCGGTCATGCCTTCAACTACGCCTACTACCTCTACAAGGACCCGGAGTGGCGGACGCTGTTCGGCGACTTCTACTCGGAGTACGGCGACGACTACCGTCCGTCGCCGTTCTCGAAGAAGTACGTGGTTCATCTGCCCGGCTGGTACGCGCAGAAGCACCCCGACGAGGACTTCGCCGAGACCTTCGCCGTCTGGATGACGCCCGGCCTCGACTGGCGGACGCAGTACCAGGGCTGGGCCGCGCTGCCGAAGCTCGAATACCTCGACCGCGTGATGCAGCGCATCGGTGTGACACCGCCTCCGTACGACATGTCGCAGGTCGGGCCGCCCGATCCGGACGAGCTCGCGTTCACCGTGGGCGAGTTCTACGAGATGCGCGCGGAGGAAGACACCCCTCCGGTCGAGGAGATCGCCACCCACCTGGATGACCACCTGCGCGAGATCTTCTGCGCCGGCGGCATCGGCATCGACGCGGCCACGCTCCTGTGGGAACACCGCCAGGTGGTCATGAATGCGGTGTCGAACTTTGCCGGTTCACGCATGTACGTGGTCAAGGCGATCATCGACAACGTGACCGGCCGGCTGCGCGCGCTCGGCTTGCGGGCCCGCGCGGGCGCCGAGATCGCGGCCATGGCCGGGATCACCGCGCTCATCAGTACCCTCACGCACAACTTCCTCGACTCGGGTCACCTGCTGCCCGACAACCCGGACCGCCCGGAAGAGCCTGACGAGGCCGAGGAAAGCGACGAGGCCGACCCGACCGCCGTCACCGCGGAGACCGTCTCGGTCGACCCCGCGTAACTTCCTCAGAATCGCATCGGGCGGTACTTCTTCATCAATTCTACGAGCTTGTCGAGCGGCAGACCGGGCGCGGCGTTGCCGCCCTGGCCCGTCATGTCGCTCGCCATGCACAGCGAGTTCACGATGGCCTCCTCGGTCGTCTCGATGACCGCCTCGTAGAACGCGCCGAGCGCCTCGTCGGGCAGGAAGTCCAGGCTGTGCAAGCGGTCGGTCGACTCGCGCGCCA
>JBKJOI010000722.1:0-3448 GCA_046595695.1 Haliangiales bacterium
ACGCGCTGCTCGCGCTGTGCACCCGCGACGGCGAAGCGACTCTCGCGTTCGCACGCGTCACCCAGCTCGCCGCCCCGCCCCGGATCCTCGCCGCCCTGTCCGCTCGCCTCGCCGCCCACGCCACCGGTCTGCGAAAGCCCGACCCGAAGATGCTCGCGCCCGAGCTCCCCGACGTGGCGACATCCCCCTGATCCGGGGGGACAGGATCTACCCCCCTATCCCCGCGTGATCTTTAGGCTTCTGGCGGTAAACGCGCGTTTACCCAATCCTGCGGGTTCCGAGGCCCTTCCTAGGGTAAACGCGCGTTTACCCCAGGAAGTGCAGTAGATTCAAATAGTTGAAGGGGTAGATCCTGTCCCCCTGTCAGGGGCACCGGTCAGGGGCAGGGGGCGTCCTCGGGCGCCCACCAGTTGCCGCTCATGGCGATCATGGAGAGCAGCTTGACGGTGTCCTGGTAGTAGCCCTGCGGGCCGGCGCCGTCGACGAAATCCCAGACGGTGTTCAGCCAGGTCTGGTGCGACGCGCTGGCCATGGCGGCCACGCCGAACGGCGCGACGAAGCACATGTCGACGTAGTTGCCGCCCGACGGGGTGCCGTTCAGCTGGTACCCGGGCCGGATGCCGGCCGGGTTGCCGCCGGTCTCGTCCTTGATCCAGTCGCTCATCGGCGCGACCGCGTCGCGCGCGCGCCCGTCGCCCGTGGTCAGGAAGTGCACCGCCAGGCGCCACGGATCGCGGCAGGCGTTGTAGCCGTAGCGACCGTCGGCCGCGCCCTCGAGGAAACCGCTCGGCGCGGGCGCCGGCGTGGTCGGGTTCACGATGAAGTCGGGCAAGAGCCCGGTCTGCGGCGCGAAGTTCGTCTGCAGCGTGTCGACCATGTCGTACGCGTCGCCGAGCAGCGCGGTCCAGCCGCTGTCGCCGGTCGCGGCGGCGAAGCTGACCAGGTGCCCGGGCATGAAGTCGCTCGAGCGCGTCGCCTTGTAGTGCGTGCTGCCCGCCTCGGGCCAGTCGCCGAGCAGGATCCACTGGCCGGTCGAGCTCACGTCGCCCGCACGGATGGCGGCGATCACGCGCACCGCGGCGGCGTGGTAGTCGATGGTGCCGCCCGAGCCCCACTGCTTGTCGGCCAGCAAGAGCGCGTACGCGATGTCGAGATCGCCATCGGTGGCGCTGTCGGCGCCGTTGGCATCGTTGCAGGAGTCGTTCTGCGACCAGGCCATGAGGTAGGGCGTGGTCGCCGACTGGTGGTCCAGGTAGTACTCGTACATGCCGTCGAAGATCTGCTTGGCCTGGGGGTCGTGGCCGGCCATGTACGCGAACACCAGCATGCCGTAGCCGTGCGCCTCGCTGACGGTCTTGGCGTCGGGGTGGCCGGTCTCGATCACGTACCGACCGCCGCCGCAGTCATCGGTGAGGTAGGCTGCCTTCCAGGTGTCGTAGAAGCTGGTGACGGCGTCGTCGAGCTGCGCCGCCGAGTGGTTGTTGGGCCGGATCGAGCCCGCGGCGTAGGGCAGCGCGTGGTTGCCGAAGGGCTGCGCGGCCTCGCCGCTGCCGTTGCAGGTGGGCGTCGTGCCCGCGTCGGGCTCGTCGGGATCCGCGTCCGGCTGGTCCGGATCCGCGTCCGGCGCGAAGGGATCGGCGTCCGGCGCGAAGGGATCCGCATCGGCCCCGCCGTTGTCGTCGTCACCGGCGCCCAAGTCTCCGCCGCAACCGGCCACGAGCAGCCCCAGGACACCGAGCCACGAACCACGCATTCTCATGCCGCTAGTGCACCACCCGGCGCGGCACCGGCAGCGCCTGATCCGCTCAGGAGCGTGGCCGTTTCGGCTTGGCTATGGAGTCCGGGTCGGGATGCCCAGACCGCGCAGCCACGCCTCGGCGAGCGCGCTCGCATCGAAGCCGGTCTCGGCGAAGATCGTGTCGAGCAGATCCTGCACACCGGCCGCGCCGCCCGCGTGCGCGGCGTAGAACTCGCGCAGCGCCAGGTCGAGCATCACGACGCCGACCTGGGCCTCGACAGCGCGCATGAAGAATGCGCCCTTCATGTACGGGACGCTCGACCACACCGGGTGGGTCAGGATGTCGATCGAGTTGCACTCACCGGCGGGCCACGCGGGCGTGTCGGCGCTCGCGACCACCGCCTCGAGGCGTTGCTGGTAGGCGGCCCACTCCACCTCGCCGGCGGCCTCGCCGTCGACCGCGGCGATCGCGCGCGCGGCCAGGTAGGTCGCGAGCCCCTCGGAGAGCACGAAGTCCTCCCAGCATCGCAGGCGGATGCCGTTGCCGAACCAGCCGTGCGCGGCCTCGTGCGCGTGCACATTGCGGTCGCCCATGGCGCCCGCGGCGATGTGCCAGAACGGGTGGTGCTCCATGCCGCCGTAGGCAGCGCCCGCCCAGGCGACCGAGACCGACGCGACCTTGGGCCCGAACAGGTAGGGGCCGATCGTCGTCTCGAGGAAGTCGACGTACTCGAGCAGCTTGCCGCCGCCGGCGAGCGCCGTGGCCTGCCCGCCCGGCAGGTAGTAGAGCCCCACCTCGGTGCCGCCCGGCACCGTGTCGCCGAGCTTCTCGTAGGTGTACGCACCGACGCTGAGCGCGGGCATGTAGGCGGGCGCGTCGGCCGGGATCGTCGCCGGGAAGACCGCGGTCTGCGCGGCCGGCACGCCGGTGATCGCGAGCGTGAACTTCACGCCGTCGGCGGGGCGCGAGTCGCACGGGTACAGGTTCCGGCAAAAGTACGGCCACAGCAGCGAGTAGCCGGGCGTGGCGTCCCAGCCGTCGAAGTCCGCGTGCTCGGCGAAGCGGTAGCGCACATCGATCGATGTCGCGCCCGCCGGCGCCGCGACGTCGAGGCGGCCGAGGACCGGCTGGTCGAAAGTGATCGCCACGCCGTCTTGCTCGACGGCGAGGATCTCGAGGTCGCCGATCTCGAACGACGCGCCGGCGGCGCCCGCGGCGAGCCCGATGCGCGCGATGCCCTCGTGGGTCGCGAGATCGAGCGTGAGCTCGGTGGTCAGGATGTCGCGGTCGACCGCGGCGGCGGGCCCGGCGTCGATCGAGGCGTCGGCCGGACCGACTCCCGCGTCCGCGCCGCCGTCTCCGCCGTCTCCGCAGGCGCCGGCTCCCAGCAGCGCCATGGCCGCCGCGACCAGCGCTTGCTGCATTCTGTTCAGGGTACCCATCCGTTGCGCAGGAGATTCGCCCGGCCGGTGGGCCACAGCAAGCAGTTCGTCTTCGAGCCGGGCACGGTGTACACGCGCACGCTCTCCGTCCGGTCGTCGGCGTCCTTGAGCGACACCAGGATCTCGAGCTGGCCGTCGCCGTCGACGTCGGCGATCGTGGGCACCGCCATGGCGCCGCGGTGCGGCAGCGGCAGCGCGTAGAGCCGGTTGCCGCCGCCGTCGAGCACGACCAGCTCGCCCTTGTTCGCGTCGTACTCGCAGGACGAG
>JBKJOI010000732.1:0-3913 GCA_046595695.1 Haliangiales bacterium
AGAACCTGAGCCTCAAGCGCCACGCGCTGGCGCTCTCGCTCAGCGAGCTCGAGGATCGCGTCGGCAAGGCGCGCGGCCAGCTCGCCGCGACCCAGGAGCAGCTCGGCAAGCTGCACGGGCGCATCACCGCCGAAGCGTCGGCCGTGAAGGCGCAGATCCGGCTGGATCTCGAGCGCTTCGTGGCGCGCTTCCAGGAGGCGCTGCCCGAGCAGATCGACCTCGCCGACTCGGGCGACGTGAAGCGCTTCCTGCCCCTGTACATCCAGGACAAGTTCAAGGAGTGGGCCGAGCGCGAGGGCGAGCACGTGGGCGCCCTGCTCGAGCGGCTCGCCGAGGACATCATCGCGCTCGCCAACGAGAACGCCGCCGAGGCCACCGCCGCGCTCGCCGATCGCCTGGGCCCCGGCGAGACGCGCATCGACATGGACGTCGACAGCTTCAAGTACGACGTCTCGATCTACGCGGTGGGCGCGCTCGGCACCACGGTGATGGTCTTCGTGAACACGCTGGTGGGCGGCCTGCTGACGCTCGCCGCACCGATCCTCGCCATCGTCCTGCAGTCCAAGGTGTCCGCCGAGATCAAGGATCACGCGAAGAGCCGCGGCCCCGAGGCGCTCGTGCGCGCCGGCGCGGCCATGGGGCCGCACTTCGAGGCGCTCGTCGACGATTTCTGCACGCGGCTCTCCGACTTCGTCACCTCGGCGGGTGACAAGCTCTACCGCGGCATCAGCGAGCTGCTCGACCAGTCGCTCGCCGAGCGGCGCGCGCAGGGCGCCGAGCTGGGCCCGCAGAAGGCGGCGGCCGAGACGCAGCTGGCCAAGCTCGGCGATGCGCGCGCGCAGCTCATGCGCCTGCGCTCGGGCCTCTGGGACGACGCGCAGTAGTAGTACTCTAGCCGCGCATGGGCATCTGGGATCGCGTCTCGCGCACGCTCGACGAGCTGTCGGAGGGCCTGCTTCCCGACGATGTGCGCGATGGCGTCGAGGGCGCGCGCGTGCTGCTCGAGGCCGGCAAGTGGTCGGCGGCGGCGGCGGCGCTCGAGGAGGTCCTGCGCAAGAAGCCGGACCACGCGAGCGCCATGCACATGCTGGGCGTCGCGCGCCTGCGCGGCGGCGCGCCCCGGCAGGCGGCCGCCGCGTTCGTGGGCGCGATCGCGCAGCGCGCCGGCTTCGCCGAAGCCTACGTGGGCCTGGGCAAGGCCCGCCTCGCCGACGGTGACGCCAAGGCGGCGCTGTCGGCGTTCAAGGACGCGCTCAACTACGCGGGCGGCGATCGCGAGACGCTCGCCTCCGCGTACCAGGGCCAGGGCCGCGCGTACGCCACGCTCGGCGAGCGCGACAAGGCGGTGCGCGAGCTGCGCAAGGCGCTGCTCGAGGCGCCCGGCGACGCCGAGGCGGTCGCTGCGCTGGCCGAGGCGCTGCTCGGCGGTGGCGACGCCGAGCTCGACGAGGCGCGCGCGCCGCTCGCCAGGGCGTGCGCCAGCCCCGACGCACCGGCCGCGGCGCTGGTCGCGTTCGGCCGCCTCGAGCTGCACGCCGGGCGAATCGCCGAGGCGACCGCGCTGCTCGAGCGCGCGCTGGCCACGGATCCGCCGCCGGCTCCCGCGCTGCGCGCGGCGGCGCTGATCGCGCTCGCCGACGCGGCGGCGCGGCGTAACGACTGGGCGAGCGCGCACCGGCGCCTGCTCGAGGCGCTCACCGTGGCGCCCGGCGCCGACGTGCACCTGCGGCTCGCGCGCGTGCAGCGCGCGGTCGGCAGCGCCGAGGCCGCGCTCGCCGCCTGCGAGGCCGCGGCGGCGCACGGCGCGGAGGAGGCTGCGTGGGCGCTCGCGCTCGAGATCGCGCTCGACGCCGGGCTGGTCGAGCGCGCCGCCGAGGCCGCGAATCGCCTGCTCGCGCGCGTGCCCGAGCATCCGGCGCGTGCGCGCGCGCTGGCCGCGCGCGGCGCGGCGCTGGCCGCGGCGGGCGAGACCGAGCTGGCGCAGGCGACGCTCGAGCAGGCGGCCTCTGCGGGCGACGACCGCGACGCGCCGGTGGCGCTGGCGCGGCTCGCGCTCGCCGCCGGCGATCCGGCGCGCGCGGTCACCGGCGCCCGGCGCGTGCTCGCGCGCCACCCCCGCGACGCGCGCGCGCTCGAGCTGCTGGTCACGGCGCGCCGGCGCGCGCTCGGCGCCGAGGCACCCGCCGAGCTGCACGCGCTGACCGGCTCGGTCGCGCAGCTCACCCGCCAGGCGCCCGAGCTGGGTGCGTTCGCCGCGGCCGCGGCGGAGGCGCTCGCTTCCTACGACCGCCCGCTCCTGCTCACGGTCATGGGCGAGTTCTCCTCGGGCAAGAGCACGTTCGTGAACGCGCTGCTCGGCGCCGAGGTCGCGCCGGTGGGCGTCACGCCGACCACCGCGACCATCAACATACTCAAGTACGGGCGCGAGAAGCGCGGCCGCATCGTCTACCGCGACGACCGCGAGCGCGAGCTGGCCTGGGACGACATCGGCGCCGCGCTGCGCGCGCTGTCCCCGTCCGAGGCCGCGAGCGTGCGCTTCGTCGAGCTCCTGTACCCGCTCGAGGCGCTCGAGCGCGTCAGCATCGTCGACACGCCCGGGCTGAACTCGATCCTGCCCGAGCACGAGCAGACCGCGCGCCAGTTCATCGCCCAGGCCGACGCGGTGGTCTGGCTGTTCACCGCGCTGCAGGCGGGCAAGGCCAGCGAGCGCGACGCGCTCGAGCGCATCCGCGCCGAGGGCAAGCGCGTGCTCGGCGTGGTCAACAAGATCGACCAGGTGGACGAGGCCGATCGCGCCACGCTGCTCGCGCACGTCGAGCGCGAGCTGGGCGGCGTGGTCGAGGCGTTCATCCCGGTGTCGGCGCGGCGCGCGCTCGCGGCGCGACAAAAGGGCGACGCCGCGGCGCTCGAGGCCGCCGCCTGGCCCACGCTCGAGGCCGCGCTGGAAGAACGCTTCTTCGCGCAGGCGCGCGCGATCAAGCGCGCCGCCTGCGGCAAGCGGCTCGGTGTCGTGCTCGACGCGGCGCGAGCGCGTGTGACCGCGCTCTCGGCCGAGGCGACCGCGGCCAGCGAGGGCCTCGCGCACGCCGCCGGGGCCGCGCGCGCCGACGCCGAGATCTTCCGCCGCGGCACCGTCGCTGCCGAGGCGCGCCTGCTCGCCGAGGGCCTGGCGGCCGCGTACCGCGCCGCCGCGCGCGAGGTGCTCGAGGTCGTGCGCCCGCGCAAGCTGCCCTTCGGCGCCAACGCGGCGACCAGCGCCGACCGCGACTACCTGGTCGCCCTGCTCGAGCGCGCGCTGGCCGCGCTGGTCGCGCCCACGCGCGAGCGCGCGCTCGCCGAGCTGCGCCGCTCCGGCAACGACGCGGCCGCCGCCGCGCGCAGCTGGAGCCCAGGCGCGGCGGCCGAGCTGGTGCGCGCCGGTGACGACGCGGTCGCGCTCGTCGACGCGCGCGTCTTCGACCGCTTGGCCGCGTTCCTGCGCGGCTTCCTGAGCGGCGGCCGCATCGACGACTTCTTCAACCGCGCGCTGCCCAAGCTCTCCCTGGACGAGGACGCCGTGTACCATGCGCTGGTGAGAGACGCCCCCGATCTACAAGAGGAGCTGTGCGCGCCGCTCGCCGCCGCCGGCGAGGCCACGCTGCGCGCGCTGGCCGCGCGCCTCGACGATCTCGCGACCGCCGCCGACCTGCGCCGCCATGAGCTCGACGAGACGCTCGCCGTCACCATCGACAACCACACCGCCGCGCTCGCGCGCGTGGTCGCCCCCGAGGCCCAGGCGTGATCCCCGACGTGGTCACGCTCGGCATCGACGAGGCCGGTCGCGGCCCGGTGCTCGGCCCCATGGTCATGGCCGGCGTCGCGCTGCGCACACGCCGCGCCGCCGCGCTCACCCGCGCCGGGGTCGCCGACTCCA
>JBKJOI010000808.1:0-3395 GCA_046595695.1 Haliangiales bacterium
GGCGGGCCGCGCCACCAAGGTCGAGGTCGTGGCCGCGGCGCTCGCGCGCCACGCTGACTGCCTTGGCGATCCGCTCGCCGTCCTCGCCGCGCTCGGCGGCCTCGAGATCGCCGCGATGGTGGGCTTTTACTTGGAGGCCGCGCGCCAGCGCGTTCCGGTCGTCCTCGACGGCTTCATCGCGAGCGCGGCGGCGCTCGTAGCACAGGCGGTCGACCCGCACGTGACCGGCTACCTGGTCGCCTCGCACGCGTCAGCCGAGCGCGGCGCACGCCGGGCCCTTGCCGCGCTGGGCCTGACGCCGCTCCTCGAGCTCGGCCTGCGCCTGGGAGAGGGCACCGGCGCCGTGCTCGGCCTCGGCCTCGTGCGCACCGCGGTCGCGCTGCAGGCGCACATGGCCACCTTCGCGACCGCCGGGATCGTGCAGGTGCCGCCCGACGCGCGCTGAGCGACGCCCGGCGCGCGCGCGGCAGGGCGCCGTGCACGGCACCCGCTCTGGTGCCGCTGAGCCGTCACCCCTGGTGTCTGGCGCTACCATGCGTGGCGGAGGTCGCACGGCAACTGGAACTCGCGCTCGCGCCTGGCGCCACACGACGCCCGCTGCCGGGACCCCGCTGCGCCAGCCGCGCCGCCGGTCCGGAACACTTGGGTCGAGGCGGGCACTGGCGTGGCGAGGTTGCGCTCCAGGTGATCGAGCCGATAGAGCGGCAGGCCCGCGCGCTAGCGCCAGAGCGCCATCATGGCAAGGATCTGGGCGGGCGCGGCGAGCTCGTACGGTGCAGTCGGCAGTGATGCGGAAGATCACCGTCGAGAGCGACCTTCGCGCCCGCGTTCTTGCTTGCCGAGCACGAGCACGAGCAGCGAGGCGACCCGCTCGTGTCGCTCGATCGGATGCCGAAGCGGGAGATCGGTTCTGACTTCGTAGCGATTCCGGCGACCGTTGCGAATCCGCTCGATGTACTCTGCTTCTTCCAGGTCGGCGACAATCCGCTGGACGGCGCGCTCCGTGATGCCTACGAGGTGAGCGACATCTCGCATCCGCACCTCCGGCTCCCGCGCGATGCACAGAAGGACGTGCGCATGGTTGGTGAGAAACGTCCAGGCCGGCCCCGGCTCTCGCGTGGGCCGAGCCACCGTCGTCTTACTTGCTGTCGTTTCCTTGCGGCTTATGCGAGCTGCAGCCATTGGGTAAGCTCCTGGATCCAGTCGAAGATGGCGTCCTGGTCGTGCGTGCGAGGCGCGCAAAGGATACGTGAACCGCTGGAGAGTCGCGAGATGGCAGCAGCGTTTGAGCCGGTCGAGGCGTCCGGTTGTTCGGGCGCGGTAAGGACCACACCGAGAACCTCGAGCCGGTTCAGCTCAAGGAGCTTGAGCGCCATCAACGTGTGGCTGATTGTCCCGAGTCGGTCCGCCGCGACAAGCAGAACGCGGGCCTCGAGCGCTTGCGCCAGGTCCAGCGCACTTCGCTCCCAGGTGAGTGGAGAGAGGAGGCCTCCGGCGCCTTCGACCAACGAGATGTCTGCGCGGGCGGCGTACTCGCGGACGCGGCGAACGAGATCTTCGAAGTCGATCTGCCTGCCTTCGCGATCAGCCGCTTCCGGCGGGGCTACGGGATCGTGAAATCGAAGCAACGCTTGCTGGGGCTCTGCCTGCCCCGTCGCGCGAGCCAGCAAGGCCCCGTCTTCCGTCTCCGATGGGGGCCCTGGACATCCAGTTTCGAGCGGTTTCACGGCGACGACTCGACAACTTCGGCGCAGCGCCCGAGCCAGAGCGCAGCCGGTCCACGTCTTGCCCACGCCGGTGTCCGTACCGACGATCAATAGTATCGAAGATGCTTGCACTCGCGCCCCTTTCACGCTGCCCCCTGCCGTTCAAGTCTGCTCCTCGGACTGGACTGGAGGATGCGGAGCGCAGCTAACACCGCGCCGGATCCGTTGTCGATGTTGCAAACGATGACGCCGGCGGCGCAGCTCGTGAGCATGCCCGCCGAGGCAGCAAGCCCGCCGACGCCAACCCCATACCCCACGGATGTGAGCACGGCGATCACCGGGATGGACGCCAGTCCGCCGAGCACGCTGGGCAGGGCTCCTCCATCCCCGCACGACGATGGCCAACGCCGCGCGGTCGAAGACTTCGCGGCGCCCCAAGAGACGGTGCAGTCCGGCGACCCCGACGTCGTAAAGCCGCTCGAACGGCAGCCCGAACGCCCGCAGCGTCTCGGCTCATTCCTCGGCAACGGGCAGATCCGCGGTTCACGCACTGACCAACGCCACGGGTCCAATGGGAGCGGGGTGACCGGCCTCACCTCGACAAACGCGGTGCGCGCGAGCGAAGGGAGCGCTTCTGCGGGATCTCCTTGGTAAGGTGCGCGGCCTGCTCCGGTCGGTGCGCGTGACAAGCACGTCTGGCCCGGTGCTCACAAGCTCCCGCGCCACTCCGGCGATCTGCTCGGCGGTCTTGCCTTGCCGAGAATGACCTCGGCGCCCCCTGCCGCAGTGCGCGATGATGGTCGACCGTGGCGTAGTCGAGGTCGACGAAGGGGAGGTCACGCTGTTTCGAGAGCGCCTCGTCAACGGCTACCCGCCCCTCCCGAACTTCATCCAACAGGGTTCGCAGTCGAGCTACGTCCATCATTTTCTCCATCGGACAGCGCCCATTCGCCAAGGAGGAGACGCCGCACCTCGGCCACGACGTTGAATGAGCCGGTCGCGCACACCAGACCGCGGGTACCTGCCGCCCTCCGGGCAGCCCTCAACGCATCGGCGCAGGTTGAATGGGTAGAGACCAACAGCCCAAGCTCGCTGGCGGAAGACGCACACTCGGCCGGGGCAAGGGACCGAGGCGTGAGCGCCGGGCAGAGGTGGAGGCGGCGGACGCCGCGCGAAAGAGTATGCAAGATCTCGCGGTAGTCTTTCTCGGCCATCACGCCGAACACTAGTTCGACCGGCCGATCCGGGTACAGGTCGAGCAGAGCATCCGACAGCGCCTGAGCGCCGTCGGCGTTGTGGGCGACGTCCAGGAGCACGCCGTCGATCTCCTCGAGACGGCCTGGCCAGCGGGTGGACGCGAGCCCGGCCGCGATGGCGTCTGGCGGCACCCACAGCCCGTGGGGAGCGAGAAGCTCGAGCGCCGCTTTCGCCACAGCGGCGTTCTGTCGCTGATGGGTCCCGCGCAAGGAGAGCGGCCCCGCGTAATCGCTTGAGCATACCGAGAGGGGCGCAGACGTCCGCGCCGCTTCAGCACGCAGCACATCCAGCGCGTCTGGTGGTTGGCCGGGAGCCACCGCGACTGGCACCCCGGGCTTGAAGATCGACGCCTCGGCCCGCGCGACCTCCCTGAGCGAAGCGCCGAAATACTCGCGATGGTCTAGGCCGATCCGGGTCATCGCCATGGCGCAC
>JBKJOI010000815.1:0-4866 GCA_046595695.1 Haliangiales bacterium
CCGCGCTGCTCGAGTACCCGAGGTGCTGACTCAGAAAGCTTCGCTCCTCGCCGCGCAGCTCGTACAGCCGCGAGGTCAGCTCGGACGACGGAACCGTGGCCAGCGTGTTCGTGCGCATGTTTTTTTGTAACCGACGATTTTCGCACCCCACCAGGCGCACCACCGCGCCCACCACGCCGCTTTCTCGACGCCATCTCGACGGCGACCTCCACGCCGTCGCTTCCGCGCCTTCTCGCCGCAGCCCGCCGCGCCTGCAGGCCCAACCACACGCCGGCCTGCAGCCGCGCCGAAAAGCACTCCAAGGCCCGTCAAGAACGAATGACGTTCGTACCAAGAAATCCACCGACATCCGCGACCCTTGCGTTCGTCCCTGACGTCTACTGCCGGCCCGGCAGTACGCACTCCTGCTGCCCCCCCGGCAGTACGCACCCGACCGCGCCAGCGCGAACGGCCACGACGACGCCAAGGTCGACGTCATTGGTGCGTGCCCCACGCGCACCATCAGCTCCGTCTCCGCTCGCGCGCAACGAAGGCACCACCCGCCAACGTGCCCCACGCCGACGAAGGCACCACCCGCCCGCACGCTCCCCAGTGGCTTCTGCCGGCACCCGTCCAACGAAGGCACCACCCGCGCCCGTCCACGCACGACCGACGACGAAACGGGTCGCCTCCGCATTTCCATGGATCCAAGGAACGTCGCGTCGCGCCG
Organism: Haliangiales bacterium; assembly: GCA_046595695.1. Classification (GTDB taxonomy): domain Bacteria; phylum Myxococcota_A; class Polyangia; order Haliangiales; family SHYZ01; genus JBKJOI01. The sequence goes on from JBKJOI010000815.1 coordinate 710, forward strand.
TGAACCGGTCACCTTCACGGTGGCGAGGTTCTAGTACTGGTCGTACTTGAGCGCCTTGCCGCGCACCTTCTCGGCGGGGTACTTCGCGTCGGCCTCGGCGAGCTTGCGCTCGACCGCGCTCGACAGATCCACCTTCAAGACGTTGCACAGGTTGAGCAGGCAGATGGCGACGTCGGCCAGCTCGGCCTCGACCTGCGCGCGCTTCACGGGATCGTCGGTGACCGCGAGCGACGCCGGCGCGTCGACCCACAGGTAGTGCTCCATGAGCTCGGCCGCCTCGCAAGCCAGCGCCATGGCCAGGTTCTTGGGAGCGTGGAACTGCGCCCAGTCGCGCGCGGCCACGAACTGGGCCACGCGCGCCCGCAGCGCGGCGATCGGCGAGGACTCATCGGTCACGTCGGCTACTTCTTCCTCAGCATGACCAGGTGCTCGCGCTTGCCGCGCTCCGCGAAGGCGCGGTGCTCGGTGCCGCCGAGCGGCAGGCGCGCCGCCGAGGCCGCGGCCACCACCTCGAGCCCGACTTCGGGCGCGAGCTCGGTGAGCCAGGAGTCGGCGTAGACCGGCTGCGCCGCCGGGCCGCGCCCGGCCATGGAGTCGCCGAAGAGCAGGACCGCGCGGCCGCCGGACACGAGCACACGCTCCATCTGCGACAGCGTCTGCTTGAGGTCCTTGCTCCAGCGCTTGAGCCCCGCGGCGATCGACAGCGGCGTGGCGCCGAACGAGCGGCGCGAGCCGATCTCCTTGGCGTCGAACTCGGCGACCGGCAGGCCGAGCATGAGCAGGCGCAGCGCGTGGTGCTCGAGGTAGTCGTAGGTGCCGGCGTAGGGCGGCGAGGTCACGATCGCGGCGACCGAGCCGTCGGGCAGGTCCTTGCGCGGCAGCGAGCGCGCGTCGCCGATGAAGACCTCGGGCGGCGGGGCGCTCTTGCTGGCCAGCGCGTCCGAGTCGATGGCGGTGAGGCCGACGACCAGCTCGTCGGCGCGCTGCACGAAGATGCGCGCCGCCATGCCGCGCGCCAGCTTGCGCGCGATCATCTGCCCCGAGGTATCGGATTCCTTGCGCGACACCTTGATGATCACCGACGACAGGACCGCGCGCAGCAGCGCGGCCAGCTCCTCGTCGGGCTCCTGGTCGACGAACGACGCGATGAGCTCGAGCTCGCGGCGCACGTGCGGATCGAACCAGCCCTTGAGCCGCGCGTCGCGCTCGGTGGCGGTGATGCCCGGTGGCGGCGGCCGGCGCGGCGGCGGCTCGTAGCCCGAACGGCGCGCCTCCTTGCCCTCCTCGACCACCTGCATGCCGATCCGCTGCGACGCCGCGATGAGCGCGCGGCGCCGCGCGGCCGGCCGGCGCCACACCTTGGCGCGCGCGATCAGCGCGGCCAGCGGGTTCGCGTCCAGGCCAAAGGCACGCGCGCCGGCGAGCGTCGCCTCGACCAGCACGGTGCCCGAGCCGCAGAACGGATCGACCAGCCACGCGCCCGGCGGCAGGGACAGCGCGGCGATCGCGCGCCGCGCGGTCAGCGGGTGCATGCGCGCCGGGTACGAGTGGAAGCCGTGGGTGTAGTTGTGCTCGTGCTCCTCGCCCACGTTGGTGACGTCGAGCGCGCGTGCGAGCACCTCGGCGACCCGGGGATCGCCGTAGCGATCGATGGGCGCCGGACGCACCTGCTGGCTGAGCGCGCGGCGCTCCTTGGTACGCGGGCGGGCCGCGCCGGGAGCGGGCGCGGGCGGGCGGGTCGAAGGTGGTCTAGGTGCTCGCGGGCCGGTCATCGGATGCGTACAATACACGTCCGCATGCCACTTCCAGTCGAGCTAGAAGGCCTTGGTCGCCGTGAGCTACGAATCGTGTGGGACGAGGGCGACGAATGCCTGATGTCCGCGCTCGAGCTACGCCTGCGCTGCGCCTGCGCCCACTGCATCGAGGAGATGACCGGCCGCAAGCTCCTCGACCCCGCCAAGGTGCCCCCGGACATCCGCATCAAGAGCATGGCGGTGCAGGGTAACTACGGCGTGCAGATCGCCTTCACCGACGGTCACGACACCGGCATCTATCGATTCATCGAGCTGCGCGAGCGCTGTCTGGAGGGTCGCGCGAAATCCAGCAGCGTGCCGTGACCGATGCTATGATCCCGGCGTTCTCGACGTCGTTTTCGGCTCACGGGAGCCTGCTGCAGGGGGGAATCGAATGAGTTCGCTTGGGAACCTTAGCACTCGACTTGTGTTCGCGCTGAGCTTGGGCCTGGCCGGGTTGCTGGTCAGCTCGCTGGTGGCGCCGCGCGTCGCCTTCGCTCAGGACGCCGCGCTCGAGAGCGCCCGCAAGGAGTTCGAGCGCGGCGGCGATCTGTTCGAGAAGGGCGACTTCCAGAACGCCGCCGACGCCTTCATGGCCGCCTACAAGGCCAAGGCGTTCGCGGCCTTCCTGTTCAACGCCGCGGTCTGCTACGAGAAGCTCAAGGACTACAAGCAGGCGGTCGAGCTGTTCAAGCGCTACCTCTCCGAGGAGCCGCGCGCGCAGGACAAGGACACGGTCGAGAAGCGCATCAAGACCCTCGAGGACGAGATCGCCCGCGCCGCCGCCGCGCCGCCCGCTGACCCGGCCGCGCCCCCGCCGCCCGCGGTGGTGCTGCCCGAGGTCAAGACCAAGAGCGTCGTGGTCATCACCTCCAAGCCCGACGGCGCGACCATCTACCTGGACGACAAGAAGAACGGCTCGATCGGCGAGACGCCGTGGAACGGATCGATCGAGGGCACGCACACGATCATCATCGAGTCGAAGGGCTACAAGACCGAGAAGAAGAAGATCACGCCCTCGCCCGACAAGCTCTACGACCTGTACTTCGCGCTCTCCACCGAGCAGTACCTCGGCTGGCTCGAGGTCAAGGCCAACGTCCCCGGCTCCGACGTGTACATCGACAGCAAGGACGTCGGCGCGGTCGGCAAGACCCCGTGGATGGGCAACGTGCAGCCGGGCAAGCGCAAGATCTGGGTGACCCGCGAGGGCTACACCGAGTACGAGGGCGTCATCAACATCGTCGCCGGCAAGCCGCACAACGTGAACGTGAAGCTCGACGAGGCCGCGGTCGGCTTCGTGAAGATCCGCGTCAACGAGACCGGCACCGGCGCGCGCGTCGCGCTCGACGGCAAGCGCGTCTGCGACAAGGCGCCCTGCCGCTTCCAGTCGCCCGAGGGCACCCACAAGGTGTCGGTCGCGCGCGACGGCAAGAAGACGCTGCACAAGAGCGTGAGCATCGGCCGCAAGACCGAGACCACCCTGCAGGTGAAGCTCGCGCCCAAGCCCAGCCGCACCGACGCGATCTGGCCGTTCCTGTTCTCGGGCGTCTTCGGCGTCGGCGGCTACCTGCTGCACGATCACGGCAAGGGCCTGCCCGACACCAAGGTCGACGACCAGGGCAACTCCAAGAACAACACCGAGAAGGACCTCTTCATCTACGGCGCGTATGGCTCGTACGGCCTCGCCGGGCTCACCTTCCTGACCGGCTGCTGGTACCTCATCCGCGACAAGGGTCCACCGTCGACGGCCACGCAGGACTCGCGCGACCTCAGCTTCGCGCCCGCGGTGGGCCCGGGCTATACCGGCTTCGCCGCTTCGATGTCGTGGTGACCGGGCCGCCGTTCTCGACTACGTTGGCCCTTCGGTCGTGAAGGTCTGCCCTTCCTGCAATCGGAGCTTCGAGGACGCGGGCGGCTTCTGCCCGCACGATGGCGTCCGTCTGCTCGCGCCCACGGTGGCACCGCGGAGCGGCTGGCCTGACGCGGCCTCGCTGGTCGCCGACAGCGACCCGCTCGCCGACTACAAGCGCATGGTCGGGCAGACGCTCGACGCCCGCTACGAGATCGAGGCGCTGCTCGGCGAGGGCGGCATGGGCATCGTCTTCAAGGCCCATCACAAGGTCATCGAGAAGACCGTCGCCATCAAGCTGCTCAAGCGCGAGGTCGCGAAGGAGGAGTCGGTCGTCCAGCGCTTCCTGCAGGAGGCCAAGGCGGCGTCGCGCATCGGTCACCCCAACATCGTCGACGTCACCGACTTCGGGACCACCCCCGACGGCATGACCTACTCGGTGATGGAGTACGTCGATGGCACCACGCTGTCGAGCGCGCTCAAGCGCAACGCACCGTTCTCGCTGCATCGGGCGG
>JBKJOI010000862.1:0-7953 GCA_046595695.1 Haliangiales bacterium
CGTCTCAGAACCGACGCGCCTCCCCGTCGAGATCCGCCGGCAGGCCGAGCGCTTCGGCCTGGGTCTCGACGGGCACCGTGCCCACGCGGAACGGCAAGAGCACCGCGCCGCCCGCGCCCGGGCGCGCGAGCCGGCCACTGTCGCGATCCACGGCCGCGGTCACGATGCCGAGGGGTGGCGGGCCGGGCACCGGTCGCGGTTCGCGGTCGCCCTCGGCCAGCTTCACGATCGCGACCCAGATGGGCAGCGCGGCGTGCGAGCCGTCCTCGCGCCGGCCCAGTCGTGTCGCCGGATCGTCGTGGCCGAGCCAGACCGCGGTCACCAGCCGGCCGGTGAAGCCGACGAACCAGGCGTCGGTGTTCTCGTTGGTCGTGCCGGTCTTGCCGGCGACCGGGCGCTGCGCCGCGCGCGCGCCGCGGCCGGTGCCCGCGCGCGCCGCCTCGGCCAGCATCGACGCCATGAGGTACGCGCTCGGCGCGTCGAGCACGGGCGTGCCGGCGCCGCCGGGCAGGCGTTCGACCAGCCGATCCAGGCGGCGATCGGGCGCGAGAAACGGATCCTCGGGCGCCGCGCGATCGAAGAGCACGCGCCCGCGATCGATCACGCGCGTCACGATGATCGCGTCGGGCAGCCGGCCACCCGCGGCGAACACGCCGAACGCGCGCGCCAGCTCGAGCGGGATCACGCACGACGCGCCCAGCACCAGCGGGCGCACCGCGTCGAACGTGCTGGTGAAGCCGAGCCGCTGCGCGAAGACGATCGCTGCTGCCGGGCCCACGCGATCCATGACGTCGACGGCGGGCGCGTTGAGCGAGGCGGCGAGCGCGTCCTGCGCCAGCGCGATGCCACGGAACGCGCGCCCCGAGTTGTGCGGCTTCCAGTACACCTCGCGGTCCTCGTCGTACTCGGTCACCGGCGCGTCGCGCAGCGGCGTGCCCGGCGTGATCGCGTCCTTTTCGATCGCCGCCGCGTACACGATCGGCTTGAACGTGCTGCCCGGCTGCCGGCACGCCTGCGAAGCGCGGTCGTAGCGCGAGGTCTCCCAGTCACGGCCGCCGATCAGGATCTCGACGTACCCGGTCACGTGGTCGATGCCGACCGCGGCGAGCTGCGGCGTGCTGCCCTTCTGCCGGCGCGCCACCGCGTTGCTGCCCGCGCGCGCCGCGGCCAGTGACGCCTGGGCGAGCACGGGCAGCGCGGTGGTCTCGATGACCAGCCCGCCACGCGCGTAGGCTTCGGGGAACGCCGCCTCGATCTCGCGGCGCGCGCGCTCGGTGTGCCAGGGCGCGCGCGTGCCGTAGATCGCGGGCGAGGGCGACAGGCCGAGCGGTTCGGCGCGCGCGGCGTCGCCCGCGGCGGGCGTCACGAAGCCGGCGCGCGCCATGCGCTCGAGCACCTCATCGCGACGCACGCGCGCAGCCGCGGGCGCCGCGAACGGGTTCGTCCGTCCCGGCGCCTGCACCATGCCGGCCACGAGCGCCGCCTGCGCGAGCGTCAGCTCGCCGATGGAGCAGCCGAAGTAGGCGCGCGCGGCGGCCTCGACGCCGTACGCGCCCGCGCCGAGGAACACCAGGTTCGCGTAGATCTCGAGGATCGCCGGCTTGGACCAGCGCCGCTCGATGCGCCGCGCGAGGACCATCTCGCGCAGCTTGCGGCGCAGGCTGCGCTCGCGGCCGATCTCGTCGGGCAGGAGGTTGCGCGCCACCTGCTGCGTGATCGTCGACGCGCCCTCCACGGTGCGACCGGCCCGGTAGTTGGCGAGCGCGGCCCGGCCGACCGCGCGCGGGTCGACGCCGGCGTGGGCGAAGAAGCGCACGTCCTCGGCGGCGAGCAGCGCCTGCACCAGCCGCTCGGGCAGCGCCGCGAACGGCACCCAGTGGCGGTGGCCGATCTCGACGCCCATCGCGAAGGGCAGATCGGCGAGCACGCTGCCGTCGGCGGCCAGGATCACGCTCGAGCGCGGCGCCGCGCGCGCGTACGCGTCGAGGTCGGGCACCTCGGGCAGCCCGCGCGTGTGCTGCGCGTAGATCGCGTAGGTGGCGAGCGCGGCCGCGAGCGGCAGGCCGAGAGGCAACCAGCACAGCAGCGCGAGCGGCACGCGCCACCACAGGCTGCGCGCGGCCCGCCGGTGGCCGCTCACCACGACGCGAAGCACCGTGTTAGCGTACCACCGATGCTCCGGATGACCGCCTCGCCCGTCGCTGTCACCGCCGTCGCGGCCGCGCTGCTCGCGGGCGCGTGCACGAGCGCCGCGCAGCGATCGACCGGTCCCAAGGCGCCGCCCATGGCCCGGCAGGGCGACGACGCGCTCGTGGACGATGCCTGGGGCGTCGGCCTGCTCATCGATCCCGCGACCGCGACCACGACCGTGGACGAGCGCCGCTTCGTCGTGGACACGCTGGCTCGCGGCGATCTCGCGATGGGCGTCTTCCAGTTCACCGCCGAGGTCGATCCCACGCGCGCGCAGGCGGGCAGCGCCGCGCTGGCGCTCGCCGAGCGCGAGAGCTGGGTGAAGGACGGTGGCAGCGAGCTATCCGAGGTGATCGAGGTCAGCTTCCTGGGCCGGCCCGCGCACGCGTTCACCTTCCGCGACACCGACTCGTTCGGCCTCGAGGTCACCGCGGTGGTCGGCCGCTGCGTGTTCAGCTTGGTGGTCTTCCGCAGCGGCGAGCCGGCGTGGATGACGCAGTACGCGAGCGCGGTGCTGCGCAACATCAAGCCGCTCTCGGGCGGCCCGATCGACCCGGCGCGCTGCCAGTAGTCAGCGCGGGGCGCGGCTCACCGGCGCTGGCAGCAATCAACGCGGGGCGCGGTTCACGGCGTGGGCGGCTTCGCGGCGCTCACGACGCGCAGCTTCTGCACCTTGGACACGCGCGGCAGGGGCTCGCCGTCGCCTTCACCGGGCGGCCTGCCCAGCCGTCCGCCCTGGCCGTGGAAGGTCGGGAACGGCTGCTTCTCCTCGACCATCAGCGCGATCACGTCGCCGCGCCGGCTGACCATGAGCACCCCGACGAGGCCGTCGGCGGTGCGCGGCCGCAGCTCCACTGACAGGTCGCGCGCGCCGATCGCGTAGACGGTCGTGCCTTCCTTGGCCACCGCCGGGCCGAGCAGGCTCTCGAAGCGCCACGCCCGCCGCTCCGCGTCGGCGAAGTCCGGCGCCACCGCCGCGAGCCGCGCGGCGTCGATCGCCGGCCCCGGCTGGCCGTCGATCTCCACCGCGATGCGCAGATCCTTGGGCAGATCGAGATCGGGGTGCGGCGGCAGCTTGGGCATGAGCTTGCCCTCGTTCGGCTCGCTCTTGCAGCCGGCTACAGCCACGGCCTGAGCCGCGATCACGATCGAGAGCAGCAGCGCCGTGCGGAGCTTCATGGCTTGTTCCTCCGCGCCAGGACTGGCATGGGCGTGAGATCGAGGGCCTCGAACGCGGCCTCCTGGGTGAGCTCGTCGGCGGTCACGCCCGGGTCACCCGGGGCGCGCAGGCACTCGTCGGGCGTGCCGATCTTGCGCACGCGTCCGCCGGCCATGAGCACGACGCGATCGCCGAGCGCGTACGCCTCCATCCGGTGGTGCGTGACCATGATCGTCGGCAGCCCGAACTCGTTCACCTGCGCGCGCAGATCGGCGAGCAACTCGCGGCGCAGCTCGCGATCCATGGCCGAGAACGCCTCGTCGAGCAGCAGCACGCGCGGCTCGCGTGCGAACGCGCGCGCAAGCGCCACCCGCTGCGCCTCGCCGCCCGAGAACGTGCGCGGGCGCCGGTCGGCCAGGTGACCCACCTTCATGCGCTCGAGCATGGCGCGGGCGCGCTGGCGGCGCTCGTCCTTCGGCACCTCGCGCGCGATGCCATACTCGGCGTTGCCCAGCGCGGTCATGTGCGGGAACAGCGCCGCCGACTGGAACACCAGCGAGACGCCGCGCGCGTGCACCGGCAGCGCCGTGCCGCGCTGGGTGTCCAGCCAAACGTGGTCGCCGAGCGCGATCCGGCCCTCGTCGGGTTTGCGCAGGCCGGCGATGGCGCCGAGGGTCGTGCTCTTGCCCGAGCCCGAAGGTCCGAACAGGATGGTCACGCCGGGCGGCGCGTCGAAGGCGACGTCGAGGTCGAAGTCGCCGGTGCGACCCGGACGCACGCGCAGGCGCACCGACAGGGTCGCGGTCGCCGACGCGGCGCGCGCGCCCGGGCGCTCAGATGACATCGGGCCTCCGGGTGAGCTTGTTGACCAGGTAGAGCACGCCGATCGCGAAGGCGCTGAGCACGGCGATCATGCCCGCGGCGGCGGTTGCTCGGTTGGCCTGGATCGCGTCGTAGATGGCCAGCGAGGCGGTCTGGGTCTCACCCGGTAGGTTGCCCGCGACCATCAGCGTGACGCCGAAGTCGCCGAGCGCGCGCGCGAAGCCGAGCATGCAGCCGGCGATGATCCCGGGCGCGGCGAGCGGCAGCGTGACGCTGAAGAAGGCGCGCAGGGGGCGGGCGCCGAGCGTGCGCGCGGCGGCGATCAACGTGGCGTCCACGCCCTCGATCGCGGCGCGCGCCGATTTCACCACCAGGGGCAGCGCGCCGATGGTCGCCGCGAGCACCACGCCGGTGCGCGTGAACACGATGGGTGAGCCGGTGAAGCTCTCGAACGCCTCGCCGATGCCGCTGCGGCGCCCCACCGCGACCAGCACGTAGTAGCCGAGTACCGTCGGTGGCAGCACCATGGGCGCGGTGATGAGCACGTCGAGCAGGTCGCGTCCGGGGAAGCGGCGCGCGAGCAACGCGGCGAGCGCGACGCCGAGCACGGCCGAGATGGCCGTCGCGATCGCCGCGACCTGAAAGGAGAGCAGGAGAGGGGACCACTCCACGCCCGGCTACTGTACACCGCCCACGGCGCGGCGCGGCGCGGCGCGCGCCGCGGCGCCCGCGCGCCGTATTGCGGCGGTGAAGGCTACTTCGTGGCTTCGCCGGCCGACTCGCCGGGCAGCAGGAAGCCGAACCTGGTCATGATCGCGCGGCCGTCCGTCGAGTTGACGAACTTCGCGAACTCCGAGCCGCCGGTGACGTTCGGCCCATGCTTGCAAACGACCAGCGCCTGATCGAGCGGCTTGTGCGTCGACGGGTCGATGCGCGCGTAGACGCCGTCCTTGTCGACGATCGCGAGCGAGAGCGCGACGATCGCCGCCTCGGCGTTGCCGGTCTGCGCGAACTGCATGGTTTGCTTGATGTTCTCGCCGAAGACGAGCTTGGGCTTGAGGGTCTCGGCCAGCCCGGCGGTCTCGAGCGCCTGCATCGCGGCCTTGCCGTAGGGCGCGTGCTCGGGGTTCGCGATCGCGATCTTCACGAAGCGCGCATCGGTGAGCTCGGCGAGGGTCGTGGTCTCGGTGACCGCGCCACCCTTCTTGGCCCAGAGCACGATGAGGCCCCGCGCGTACTGCGCCTTGGTCGCCTCGTCGCACGCGCCGGCCTTCACGACCTCGTCGATGAACGAGACGTTCGCGGCGGCGAAGACGTCGAACGGCGCGCCCTCGCTGATCTGCTTGGCGAGCTGGCCGGTCGAGCCGAAGCTGAACACGACCGCCTTGCCGGTCTTCGCCGTGAACGCCTTGCCGACCTCCTCGAAGGCGAAGGTCAGGTCGGCGGCGGCCGCCACCTTGATGGGCTCGCCCGGTCCTTGCTTGGGCTTGCCGCAGGCGCCGGCGAGCAGGGCGAACGAAAGTAGGGCGAGGGCTCCACGCTGACGGCTCATGGCGCGAGTATGGGCGCCAGCTGTTACAGCGGTGTGACCGCGCGCCGCCAGGGCAACTCTAGGGAAGCTTTCCCTGCCGCAGCGCCAGCCCGCCGCCGACGGACATGAGCACGAGCGCGCACAGGCCGGCGAGCGCCAAGTTGCTCGTCGCCTCGCGGGTACCGACGGTCAGGTGCTCCAGGCGCAGGGCCAGGTCCTCGGCCGGGACCTTGTGGTTCACGTAGCGCTCGACGGCGCGCTGCCCCGAGGCGAAGCCGATGGCGCCCGCCGCCAGCACACCGACCGCGAACGCCGCCGCGATGCTGCCCGGGCGCTTCACGCGCCGGCCCACGGTCAGCGTCGCGGCCACGCCCGCGAGCGCGAAGAAGAACACTACCCACGCGCCCCAGCCACTCTCGTTGATCAAGTCCATCATGTTGAGGTCACTCCTTTTTTTCGTCGGGAATCCGCCAGGCCCGCAGCCCCGCATGCAGCGCGCCTTGGACCAGGACGATGAGCACCGCGAGGGCGGTGCCGAGCACGATGCACGGCAGCGGCTCGCGCAGGCCGATGCGCAGGACGTCGGAGCTGAGCTGCCCCTCCGACCACAGGTACAGCACCTTGTAGTAGCCGAGCGCGCAGCCGAGCACGCCCATGAGGAACGTGGCCGCCGCCAGGTAGAGCGGCGTCGCGGTGTGGCGCCGCAGCGCCGCCGGCGAGTGGTCGCGGACGACGAACCAGACGAACGCGCGGTGCAGCTGCAGCAAGAGCGCCATGGCGCCGACGGCGAGGGCGACCCACGTCGAGGTGCCGCCTTCCAGGAGGTAGTGCGCCACGGGGACCTCCGTGCTCAAGAGGTAGAACGAGCCGCCGACGGCGGCGGTGGGGACGAGCCATTCGATCCACTCGCGCGCGTCGGGCGTGAGCCGGGCGAGCGCGCGCTTCACCGAGGAGGCGTGCACCTCGGAGAGCGACGCCAGCGCCGGCCCGTCGAGCGCGAGCTCGCTGACCGCGGCGTCGTGCGCCTGCTCGGCGGGCAGCCCGCGCGCCCGCAGGGCCAGGTACGCGGCCTCGAGCTCGCCGCGCAGCTCGCGCAGCACCGACTCGCGCTCGGGATACGGGACGTCGAGCGAGCGCTCCACGTGCGCGAGCACGTCGTCGAACATCAACCCTTGCTCCCGAGCAGGCGCGTGAACGCGCCCATCAGCTCGTCGAAGTGCGCGCGCTCGCCCTTGAGCGCGGCCTCGCCGGCGCGGGTCAGCTCGTAGGTCTTGCGCCGCTCGACCCAGGTGCCCTTGATGAGGCCGTCCTTCTCGAGCTTGTGCAGGATGGGGTAGAGCGAGCCGAACGAGATCGAGAAGAAGCCCTCGGTGCGTTCACGAAGGAACGTCGCGATCTCGTAGCCGTGCTTGGGGCTGTTGGCGAGCGCGATGAGCACGAGGAAGGTGCCGCGCGATTTCCAGTTCTCCGGCATGGGCGGTATATATAGACAGCCGATATAGCCAAAGGTTCCGAAAAGATTCGGCGGGCCGCGAGGAGACGGCGCCGCGGACCGGCTCACCAGGCGCAGGTCAGCGAGATCGTGGGCTTTAGTGCGGGCGGGTGGTCGTGGCCGGCGCGTCGGGCTCGTCGAGGCCCCGGTAGCGGCGACGGTGGTACACGAGCGGCTGCTTGTCGGCGTGGCTGTGCGCATCGACGACGTGGCCGATGACGATGGTGTGGTCGCCCTGCACGTAGCTCGCGTGCAGGCGGCAGGCGACGACCGCGAGCGCGCCCTCGACGGCGGGCATGTCGTTCACGGTCCAGTCGATGGCGCAGCCGGCGAAGCTCGGGGCGGCCTCGCGATGCCGGCTCGCGAAATTCGCCGACGCGGCCTGCTGATCGTGCGCCAGCACGCTCACCGCGAAGCCGCGCGCGGCGGTGATCATCTCGAGCAGGCGGCTGCCGTTCATGAGGCACACCAGCACCAGCGGCGGATCCAGAGACAGTGACGCGAAGCTGGACACCGTGGTGCCGTAGACCTTGTCGTCCGTGCGCGTGGTCACGACGGACACGCCGGTGGCCCACGACGCGAGCGCGTCGCGGAAGGACGACGCGAAGGCGTCGTCGTCGGTGCTCGCGCGTCTACGCATCGCTCGAGAACCGGTACTCGAAGCGGTCGCCGCGGTAGGTCGCGACCATCACCTCGATGGGCTCGCCGTTGGCGGCGGTGACGACGCGACGGATGCGCAGCATGGGTGCGCCGGCCTCG
>JBKJOI010000940.1:0-10213 GCA_046595695.1 Haliangiales bacterium
GCGCTCTCCGGCGGCATCGTCGCGGTGACCACCGGTGACTCCGACGGCGACGGCGCCCTCGACGTGGTCTTCGCGGCGCGCTTGCTCGGCTCGACGAGGACCGACGTGTGGATCGTCCGATGAGCGGCGAGCGCGCGATCACGCGGCGGGCGCTCTTGCGCGCGGCCGCCACCGGCGCGGCGTGGGCCTGGGTGTCCACCCGCCCGGGGCGCGTGCGCCGCGCCGCTGCCGAGGCGCGCCCGGGTTACGGCGGCCACGTCGTCGCGTCGCTCACCAGCGCGCCGCTCACGTGGGATCCGCTGGGCGCGTGGTCGTACGCCGACGCCACGCTGGTCGGCCTGGTCTTCGACACGCTCTACCGCGTCGACGCGCGCGGCAACCTGGTGCCGCAGCTCGCCGCCGCGCCGCCCGAGGTCGTCAGCACCGACGCCGCGGGCCACGTCGTGCGCGTGCGCCTGCGCCGCGGCGTGCGCTTCCACGACGGCCGCGAGCTCACCGCCGCCGACGTCGCCGCGTCGCTCACGCGCGCCGCGAAGTCGGCCGCCGCCGAGTGGGCGCTCGCCGACGTCGAGCGCGTCGCGGCTGTAGCCGGCGGCGACGCGGTGCAGCTCACGCTGCGTCGCGCCGCGCCCGACCTGGCGCTCTTGCTGTCGGCGCCGCAGCTCGCGATCACGCCCGCCGGCAAGCCTCCGCCGGGCAAGGCGCCCGTGGGCACCGGGCCGTTCCGCGTCGAGGCCTCCGCGACGCGCCGGGTCGAGCTCGCTGCGTTCGCCGCGCACTTCGCCGGTCGTCCTTACCTCGACCACCTGACGCTGCGCTGGTTCGAGCAGGCGGGCGACGAGGCGCGCGCCTACGAGGTCGGCGACGCCGACGTGTCCGTGCGCGGCGCGGTCGCCTTCGCCGGCCACCAGCCCAAGTACGCCACCGAGGTCGTCGACGGCACCGCGATGTGGCTGGGCTTCCTCGGTTTCGGCCGCGCGCACGCCAAGCTCACGAACGACCCGGCCTTCCGCAGCGCGCTCTCGCTCGCGCTGGGACGCGCCGCGTTCAAGCACGTGGGCTCGGGCGAGCGCGTGATCCCGGCGCTCGCGCCCGAGTCGCCTGATCTGGGCGGCGCCGCGCCCGACGCCACCCAGGCGAACGCCCGCCCCGACGCCGCGCACATCGCCCTGCGCGACGCCGCCAAGCAGAACGACGAGCTGCGCGCTGCGCTCGCCGGCGAGGCCCGCCTGCGGCTGTCCTTGATCTTCGACCGCACCCGCCTCGACGACGCCGACGTCGCGGCGCGCGTGGTCGCCTCGCTCGACGCGGTCGGCCTGGCCGCCAGCTACGAGGCGCTCGACCCCGCCGAGCACGCGCGCCGCGTCGCCGCCGGCGCGTGCGACCTGTGGCTCGGCCAGCTGCTCGCGCCGACGCCCGATCCGCTGCACGAGATCCTCGCCGCGTTTGCCGCCGGGGGCGACCGCTGGGCCGCGGGCGAGCGCCGCGCCGGCAAGCTCGACCGCGCGCGCGCCGCCGCCGAGTTCGGCAAGCGCTGGCCGGTTCTGCCGCTGTACCATCGCGCAGTACGCGCGCACCACCGGCGGACGCTGCATGGCGTGGGCTTCGACGCGCAGGGCCGCGTCGGCTTCGCCGATGTGTTCGGCGAGGGCGCCGGCGGCGGCCGTGGCCCCGGCACCGGCGGCGGGAAGAAGTAGATGGCGCTCGGCCTGCGCGGTCGCTTCACCCTCGGCTTCGGGCTCGCGGCGCTCCTGACCATCACCGCCGCGGCGCTGGTGACCCGGCAGATCGTCTCCAGCCGCTACCGCGCCGAGTTCGAGCGCACCCTGCACGCCGCCGAGGCCGACGCCGCCGACGCCGTGCGCGCGCAGCAGGCCGCGGTGCGCGGCGTGCTCGATCGCTTCGCCGCGCGTGAGAACCCGATCGTCGGCGCCGTCCTCATCGACCTGCGCAAGCACGAGGGCCAGCTCTCGCCCGAGCAGCGCCGCGAGCTCAAGGCGCGCGGCGAGCCGACCATGCGAGCGCTCGGCGTCGACGTGCTCATCATCGTCGACCGCGGCGGCACGGTGCTGGCGGCGCCGCACTTCGAGGCCGCCGTCGACACCAAGGATCCGCTGCCAGCCCGGGTCGCGCGCGCCAAGGACGGCGGCGCGGTGCTGGTGTGGACGCGCGTCCTGCGCGCGGGCGCGGTGGTGCGCGTGCCGGTGCTGGCCGCGGCGCGCACGGTCACCGAGATGGGCATCGAGGTCACCGTGCTGGTCGGCCTGGTCACCGGCGCGCCGCTGGTCGAGCGCCTGCACCGCGACGGCGTCGTCGAGGCGCGCGTGATCGACGCGAGCGGCGCCGAGATCGCCACGACCGAGCCGTCCTGGGACGCGCGCCTCGCCGGAGCGCCCACCCGCACCGTGGGCTTGCCGGGGGAAGGTGGCGGGCTCGCGGCGCGCCTGGTCGTCGCCGTGCCCTCGGCCGCGCTCGAGCGCGCGCTCACCGACGTGACCCTCGGCTCGGCTGCGTTCGGCCTGCTCGCGGTGCTGCTGGCGACCACGCTGGGCTTCTTCATCGCGCGGCGCATGACCCGCGATCTCGACGCGCTCGTGGGCGGCGCGCAGGCGGTCTCGCGCGGCGACCTCGAGCACCGCGTGCCGGTGCGACGCGGCGACGAGCTGGGCGAGCTGGCCGAGGCCTTCAACGTCATGACCGTCGAGCTGCGCGACTCCAAGGAGCGCCTGGTGCAGGCGGAGCGCGTGGCCGCCTGGCAGGACATCGCCAAGGCCATCGCGCACGAGATCAAGAACCCGCTGACGCCCATCCAGATGAGCGTCGAGACGCTGCGCAAGACCTGGGCGGCGAAGCACCCCTCGTTCCAGGAGATCTTCGAGGAGTCGACGCTGACGGTGCTGCAGGAGGTCGCGCGGCTCAAGCGCATCGTCAGCGAGTTCAGCCAGTTCGCGCGCCTGCCCCGGCCGGCGCTCGCGCCGCTCGATCTCGACGAGCTGGTCGGCGGCGCGCTCTCGCTCTACAAGGGCGCGGTGCGCGTGGTCTCCGAGCTCGCCGGCGATCTCCCCAAGGTGAACGCCGACCGCGATCAGCTCACCCAGGTCATCGTGAACCTGCTCGAGAACGCACGCGACGCGGTCGCCTCGCGCGGCAGCGACCAGTCGGTCGGGCGCATCACCGTGCGCACGCGCCTGCGCGACAGCGGCACCATCGGCCCCGCCGGCGTCGTCGAGCTCGAGGTCGAGGACAACGGCCCCGGCTTCGACGCCGCCATGCGCGACAAGCTCTTCGAGCCCTACTACACGACCAAGACCGGCGGCACCGGCCTGGGCCTCGCGATCGTCCGGCGCATCGTCACCGACCACGGCGGCCGGGTCACCGCCGCCAGCGAGCCCGGCAGCGGCGCGCGCTTCACCATCGAGCTGCCCGCGAGCCGGGCGAGCGTTAAGGCGAACGACCGAAGCTAGGTACTGCCCTCGGTTCCTTCGTTCAGCAGTCGCAGGTAGGGCTCGTAGCCGAAGAGGCGATTGCGCTTCTTGGCTGCGGTGATGTTCTTGACCAGTCCGAGCGTCTCGAGCTGCCGGACGGCGCTTGCAACACTGGGCTCCGACAATTTCGTTTCCTTCGCCACGTCGGGAATTCCGAAGATCGGGTGGCGCTGCATGTGTTCATGGACGCGAAGCACGGTGCCTGCTGTACGCCCCACACCGGTGATGTCCTCTCGATGCTTCTTGAAGAGGGCGATGATCGTTTGGGCTGTCGTCACCGCTTCATCAGACGTCTCAAGAACACCCTGCAAGAAGAAGCGCAGCCACGCTTCCCAATCGCCCTCCTCCCGCACGCGCTGCAGCAGCTCGTAGTAGGTCTGCCGATGCTTCTTGAGGTAGAGGCTGAGATACAGGATGGGTTCCTTGAGCGCCTTCTCGTGGCACAGCAGGAAGGTTACCAGTAGTCGACCGAGACGTCCGTTGCCGTCCAGGAAGGGATGGATGCTCTCGAACTGGACGTGTACGAGCGCTGCTTTCGCAAGAGTTGGCAGTCGAACAGGATCGTCGTGGAGAATCTTCTCCAGCGGCCCCAGGTAATCCATGACGGGCGGCGGCGGAGGGACATACACCGCGTTTCCAGGACGGCTGCCCCCGACCCAGTTTTGCGTTGTTCGAAATTCCCCGGGCGCCTTGGCGCTGCCTCTTCCTTTGGAGAGAAGCACGCCATGGATCTCCTTGATCAGCCGCAACGATAGTGGGAAGCCCTCCTTGAGCCGCTCGAGACCGTGATTGACCGCGGCGACATAGTTGCTGACTTCCTGAACGTCATCGAGTGGCACGCCGGGTGCCTCGGCGTGCTCAAACAACAGAAGGTCAGAGAGCGACGACTGAGTCCCTTCGATCTGGGACGAGAGCACGGCTTCCTTGCGAACGTAGAAGTAGAGGAACAGGGACTTGTCCGGCAGCAGATCCGAAAGACTGTCGAGGCGTCCTAGAGACCGGTTGGCGCGTTCGATGAGATCCTGATCAGCGAGGCTCAGCTCGAGCGGCGGATCAGGCGGCAATGGCTTGGGGTGAAAAGCCGAATAGGGCTCGCTTCCACCGCCGAGAGATCGAAAGAAGCCAGCGCGGTCACTCGGCATGGTCGTCTTCTAAGGAAGAGTTGTTTGCTAAGGGGTTCCTTAGGAAAAAATAACGCTCTGTTTTTCCTAAGACAAAGATTGGGCAGACAATGCTGTACTTCCGGCTACGTCTTGACCGGCGTGGCCTTCAGCGCGGCCTTGCCGTCCTTCACGTAGACCTGGAACTTCACGGCCTTGCAGTGGTACTTCGCGACCAGCGCGTCGCGGTTGGCGCGCAGCTTGGCCGAGAACTTGTCGTAGGTGAGGTTGTCGGTCGCCTCGCCGCACTTGCGCTTCAGCTCGACGAAGTCGTCGTAGACCTCGCGGAAGTAGGCCGCGTCGCCGCCGTCGACCGACGACTGGCGCAGCAGGTCCTCCGAAGGATCCGCCACGACGGTCGCGCCGCCGAAGTCGCCGCGCCCGCCACCGCCGCCGCCGCCCTTGCCCATGCCGCCCATGCTGCCCAGGCCAGCCATGTCGTCGCTGCCCGACAGCATGTCGTCGTCGAGGTTCGGCGCGAGGATGTCGTCGTCGAGCGCAGGCACCGCGGGCATCGGCGCGCGTACCACCGGGATGGACGCGGTCGGCAGCCGCGGCGAGGGTGGAGGACCACCACCGCCACCCATCGACACCGAGGACGGCAGCGGCGGCGGTAGGCCGCTCGTGGCGGGCCGCCCGCCCGCGCGCGAGGCCGGGCTCGAGAGCGCCGGGATCGGCGGCAGCGGCGGCAACGAGGGCGCCGCACCGCGGCCGCTCGCCGCCATCGGCGGCGGTGCCTGGGGCGCCGGCGGGGGCATGTCGAAGTTGAAGCCGGGCCCCATCGGCAGGGCCGGCTCGCTGCCGCCGCGCGGCGCGCTCGGCACCGGGCCCACGACCGACGGCCCGAGGTGCATCGGCGCGTGCGGCACCGGGTTGGCTTGTGGCGCCGGCTCGAAGGAGAAGTCGGAAGGCGGCGGCGCCGCGAACGGCGAGCCTCCGCCGCCACCGAGCGGCGAGGGCAGCGAGCGCGCGCCGCCGCCCAGGATGCCTTCGTCGGGCGCCGGGCCCAGCACGGCGCCGAGGTCCTTGCGCGACGCGCGCGCCTCACGCGTGAGCTTCTCGAGCGCGATGTTCACCGAGCGCGCGACCGAGCCGAAGCGCCCGCGGTGCTTCTCCTCGTCGAGCTTGGGCACGTCGCCCTTGCCGAGCGCGACCGAGTCGATCATGAGGCGCCGCAGCGGCTTGTCGGCCTCCCACCACATGAGCGCCAGGCCGCCTGCGGTGACCAGCAGGAACACCAGCACCAGCGGGATCCAGGGGAACTGCCCGAAGCCGATGTCCTGGCGGTTCGCGCCCTTCAGCGTGCCGACGAAGCCGACCGCCTTGGAGCGCTCGGCGAAAACCGCATAGTAGCCGTCCTGCGAGCCGACCTCGCCGGGGAGCTGGCGCACCGCGACCAGGTAGTCGGTGCCGCCGCTCTTGACCAGGAACGGCACGGGCGGCTTGAAGTCCTCGCCCGGCACCACCGCGGCCTTGGCGGCCAGGAAGCCCTCGTAGATGTCCTTGGCGATGACCGTCGTGTCGGAGGCGGCGACCGTCTCGTCCTTGACGAAGAACGCGACGTGCGGCTCGCAGCGGCGCGCGCCGTCGTCGCCCTGCGGGCAGCGGCCGATGCGCTCCTCGAGCGCCTTGGCGAGCGGCAGGTCGACCTCGTCGCCGAGCACGATGGCGCCCACGTAGCGATCGGTCTGCGTGCGCGCGTCGTCGCGGCCGCCGTAGCTGGCGCGCGCGATCACCGGCGCCGCCGCGACGCGGTACAGCTTGCCGTTCAGGTACCAGAGATCGTCGCGCAGGTAGCCGCGCAGCGCGTCGCGCACCAGGAAGTAGCCGGAGATGTCGTCGCCCCACGACTTCTCGTCGATGCCGACGCGCGCGACCACGCGGCCGACGTCGTCGAGCGCGATGGCGAACTCGGGCTTCTGGGCGCCCGACACCTGCGACATGATGTACTGCAGGGTGTTGCGCGCGGTGTCGTGCGACGGGCCCGAGATGCTCTCCTGCCCCGACGCGGCCTCGAGCACCTGGTCGAGCTTGAGCGACGGCTGGCCCTGCGGCGCCGGCACGCGCGCGAACACCGACGCGAGGTCGATCCACGAGCGCGCGTTCTCGCGCAGCAGCATCTCGACCGAGGCACGGGCGATGGTCACCCGTTCGGGGTCGACCTCTTGCTCCTGCACGCGTTGCGCCGGGCGCGGCATCACCAGCGCGGCGCTCATGGCGAGCGCCGCCACCACCGCGATCACGAAGAACCAGATCTTCGACCAGAACAAGGGCGCGTCTCCAGGTCAGGGTTGCGTGGATTGCGTGGGTTGCGTGAAAATTACTACTTCGCCGCCGGCTTGGGCGCGGGTGGCTCGAGCCGCTCCGGCAGGGTCAGATCGGCGCGTGCGCCCTTGGCGCCCACGTCGATGGAGCGGGTCACCGGCAGCCAGCCGTCCTTGCACCAGATCTTCACCGTCCAGCGGCCGGGCGGCACGTCCTCGATCACGAACGAGCCGTCTTTCTTCAGGCGCGAGAAGTACTTGGTCGGCAGCGCGACCAGGCGCGCCTCCAGGTGCGGCGAGTCCTTGGAGCGGATCACCATCGCCTTGCCGACCTCGGTCAGCTTGACGGTGCGGATGCCGCCCGGACCGATCGGCTCGGCGGTGATGAGCTCGGGCTTGTCGACGGCGTAGAGCGGGTGCGTGGTCTGGCTGATGTTCTTGATCTCGACGGCGGTGCCGGCGACGACGGGCAGGATCGGCACCTGGAAGTTCGACGCGTACAGGCGCCAGGTCGTGGCCACGCTCGGCGGCAGCTCGGCACCCGGAGCGGCGGGGCCGCCCTCGAGGAACACGAAGCAATCGGGGCGCGGATCGTAAGGACGCAGCTCGGTGATGGCGTTGGGGATCCGATCGATGAAGCCCGCGTACGCGACCTCGGGCTCCTTCACGCCGCCGGGCGGCAGCTCGATCCGGCCTTCCACCACCACGTTGCCCGCGGCGTAGGCGACGGCGCCGACGAGCGCGAGCGAGACCGAGAGCGCAACGAAGAGCGGAGCTGCGGCCGAACGGAGCCGACGGATCATTCGTACCTCTGCGCGCGAGTGAGCGTAAGTTTACGGATTCGCAGGATTTTACGGGTCATATCCGGCGAAAGTCAACGCGTCTGTGCGCGCGAGCGATTCGTCGGTGCCCAGGGCGCTGTTCCATCTGAGCTCGACGCGAGCGTCGTCGCCGATCGCCTCGAGATCCTTGAGCGTTCCGGGCGGCTCCGCAACGGCGGCACGCTTCCCTTGGTGCTCCAAACGAGTAGAATTCGCCGGCCACTTGGATCCTGCCCGTCCAGAGCCCCCTTCCGACAAGCCACCCCTATGGAGCCCGCGCGGTCTGCTCGCGCTGCTCGCGCTGCAGGAGTCGCCGCTTGACCTTCAGCTCATGGGCCGGACGCTGCTGCATGCCGCAATCGTCGGCCTGGGCGCGGGCCTCATCGGCGTCGGCTTCTTCCTCGGGCTCGAGCTCCTGCAGCATTTCCTGCTCGAGAACCTCGCAGGCTTCGTGCCGCTGCGCGCGATGGGTGAGCGTCAGATCGCCTCGACGACGACGACCGCGTTCCGACCATGGCTGCTGGTGCTCTTGCCGGCGATCGGTGGGTTGCTCGGCGGCCTGATCTCGCGCTGGGCGCCCGAGACGCGTGGGGGCGGCGGCGACGCGACGATCCACGCGTTCCACCACGACGACGGGCGCATCCGCAAGCGAGTGCTCGTGCTCAAGCCGCTGGCCTCGTTCCTCGCCCTCGGCACCGGCGGCGCCGGCGGGCGCGAGGGCCCGACCATGCAGATCGGCGGCGCGCTCGGCTCGCTGGCCGGACACTGGCTGAAGGTGACCGCGCGCGAGCGGCGCGTGCTCATGGTCGCCGGGGTGGCCGCGGGCATCTCGGCGGTGTTCCGCACGCCGCTCGGCGCCGCCATCTTGGCCATCGAGGTGCTCTACCGCGACGACTTCGAGTCGAACGCACTCATCCCCGCGGTGCTCGCCAGCGTCGTCTCCTACTCGGTCGCCATCTCGCTGCTCGGCGAGTCGACGCTGTTCGGGCGCCTGCCACACTTCACCTTCGTGCCCGCGCACCTGCCGCTCTACCTGGCGCTCGCGGTGGTCGTCTCGTTCGCCGCGATGGTCTTCGTCGGCGCGATGAAGCTGGTGCGGCGCATCACGGCGAAGCTGCCTGGGCCTGCGTGGGCGAAGCCCGCGTACGGCGGCCTCGCGCTGGGTGCACTCGCAGTCGCGGCCATCGAGATCGCCAGCCGCTACAGCGATGTCCCCGGGCAAGGGCTCGGCCTCCTGGGCGGCGGCTACGGCGCGGCACAGCTGGCCATGTCGGGCGCGGCGTGGTTTCCGCAGGGCTGGCCCGCGGTGCAGCTGCTCGCGCTGCTCGCGCTGGGCAAGATCATCGCCTCGTCGCTGACCATCGGCACCGGCGGCAGCGCCGGCGATTTCGCACCATCGCTCGCCATCGGCGGCCTGGTCGGCGGCGCCTTCGGCATCGCGGCCTCGCTCGTCTTCGATGATCCGAGCATCCAGCCGGGCGCCTTCGTGCTCGTCGGCATGGGCACGTTCTACGGCGGCGTCGCGCATGTGCCGCTCGCAGGCCTCGTGCTGGTCTCCGAGATGGCCGGCAGCTACGACCTGCTCGTGCCGCTCATGTTCGCGGAGGGCGTGGCGCTGCTCCTCCTGCGCCGGACGTCGCTCTACGACGCCCAGCTCGGCTCAGCGAAGGACTCTCCGGTGCACCAGCTCGCCGCCAGCGCGACCATGCTCGCACGCACGCGCATCGCCGACGTGCTGGTGCACGGCCGGGCGTTCACGACCTTCGCACCGAGCACGCCCATGCGCGCGGTCCTCGAGCGCATCCTCGAGAGCCCGGACCAGGAGGTCTTTCCGGTGGTCGACGAGCGCAACGCGCTCCTGGGCCTCATCTCGGCGGGCACGCTGCGCTACATGGCGTCGCACCGCGACATCGAGGCCTGGGCGATCGCCGCCGACGTCATGGAGGCGCCGATCTCGCTGCGCACCGACGCTGACCTGCGCACCGCGGTCCTGACCATGAACGAGCGCGGCGTACGCGAGGTGCCGGTGGTCGACGACGACGGCCGCGTCCTCGGCCTGCTCGACGAGCAGGACGCCTTTGCGGCGCTGCTGAGCGCGAGCGAGACATCGCGATCGATGCCGCGAGCGTCGACGACGCCATAGCGGGCCTCGCCGGGACGACCGCAGGTGCCGAGGAGGTCTTCGACGGTCGGGCCGCCCAACCCACGCGACCCGCGGAGAAACATGCCACGCTCGTAGCTGAGGATGCTTCAGTCGTCAGGGCTTACACGTCGGGACGGCGACGACGACTCTGGCGCCGGCAGCGGCGCCTGAACCATCGGTAGAGCAATGGTGAACACCGCGCCGTGTCCGGGTGGGCTCGCCGCGGTGATGGTGCCGCCGTGGGCCTCGACGATGCGGCGCGCGATCGCCAATCCGAGCCCCGTCCCGCCGCGCCGGCGTGAGCGGTCGGCGGTGTAGAACTGCTCGAAGATGCGCGGCA
>JBKJOI010000045.1:0-9029 GCA_046595695.1 Haliangiales bacterium
CCCCCGGCCACGAGATCCCGATCGCCGGCGCCGTCGTGTACGTGACCGAGCAGCCGCCGCCCGCGATCCCCGCCGGCGTCTACTGCGACCCGTGTCAGGACAACCCGGCCGGCTCGACGCTCACCAACGCCAAGGGCGAGTTCACCCTGATCGGCATCACGCCGGGCGCGCGCCGGCTGGTGATCGAGAAGGCGCAGTTCCGTCTCGAGCAGATGGTCGAGGTCGCCGAGGAGATCGGCGTGGCTCTGCCGGTCGAGTCGACCACGCTGCCGTCGGTGCACGACCCGGCGAACGGCAAGTGGATCCCGCGCGTCGCGATCGCGGTCGCCGACTCCGACCACGTCGAGGACATCTTCGGAAAGATGAAGATCCTCGGCATCGACGACGACGGCCGCGCGCTCGAGGACAGCTTCGACGACAACGACCGCGTCGAGCTCTACGGCAACCCCGGCAACCCGCCGTTCGTCTCCAAGCACAAGGGGACCATCGGCCAGCTCTTCGGCAACCTGGCGACGATGAGCCGTTACCACATCATCTTCGTGCCCTGTAATTTCTACTCCGATGTGAGCCAGCTCTCGCAGCCGGCGTTCCGGCAGAACATCAAGGACTACGTCGCCGCGGGCGGCAAGATCTACGTCACCGACTGGTCGTCGGAGTGGGAGGACGCGGCCTTCCCCGAGTTCATCACCTTCGACGTCGACCACGACACCACGCCGGCGCTCGCCAGCTCGGGCACGATCAACCCCGGCGACGGAGACTTCGGCCACTTCGCGATGCACGCCAGCGCCGACGACTCCGGGTTGGCCTCGTGGCTGGACGGTCAAACGGGCCCGGTCGTCATCCCGCTCGGCGGCGAGGCCGAGGAGTTCCCCAGCGAGTACCAGGAGGGCACGATCGACGCAGCCGACTTCGTGATCGAGGGCGCGTGGAACCTCATCCGCGGCCTGCCCGCCGTGCCGCTCGGCAACGACGAGAACGGCCAGCCGGTCTCGGAGACCGCCAAGGTGTGGATCAGCGGCGACTACATGGGCCAGACCTACCCGCACACCGTCACCTTCGAGCCGAGCTGCGGCCGCGTGCTCTACTCGACCTACCACACCGCGCAGCAGACCCACCTGGGCCTGGTGCCGCAGGAGCGGGTGCTGCTCTACTTGATCCTCGAGATCGGCGTCTGCAACGACGGGCCGATCATCGAATAGCGTGCCCGCGCGCGGCTCAGAAGCTGCCGCCGGCCAGGCGCAGGATGAGCGGCACGGTCACGGCGCGGTCGGGGTCGTCGTCGAAGACGTCTTGGTAGCCGCGCACCAGCACATACGCCGCGGCCACCGTCAGGCCGGCGTGCAGGAGCCGCCACGGCAGCCGCCGCCAGGCGGTCGTGCGGCCCTGGAGCTGGTGGAACCTGACCACGTCGTTCGTCGGGTTCCACGAGAACAGGTCCTTGGAGAAGTCGACCCACGCGCCGGTGGCGAAGACGGTCAGCGCGAGCGAGCCGTACTCGTTCTCGGGTAGGCCGTCAGCGAGCACGATCGCCGAGTAGCCGCCCAGCAGCACCAGGTCGACCAGCTTGGGCGCGATCAGCGTGAAGGCGCGCTCGCGTAAGGTCAGGTGGCCCTGCCAGCGGGTCAGGCCGAAGTAGAAGTGGCCCTCGTACATGCCGGGCAGGAGCCGCAGCTCGAGGATCTCGGCGCCGAAGGACTTCGCGACCACGGCGTGTGTGCCCTCGTGCCAGGCGACGCCCAGGAAGTAGACCGGGATGGCCATGCCGGCGCCGGCGAGCAAGAGATGCCCGGTGGTCTCGTCTTCGGCGCCGGCGCCGGCGAGGGCCGGGCGTGGCGTCGCGGATGCCAGCGCCAGCGCCAGCGCCGCAGTGAGGGCGCGGACGGGGACGGCGGAGGCGGCGCGGCCGGACATGCCCCAGGGTACAAGATTGGGCGCGCGCCCGCGTAGAGTTGGAGCATGCGTCGGCGGCGACGAGATCCAGACCCGCGATCCCAACCCGGCGCAGTTCGAATCGATCATCCCGGAGCGCCTCCGCGTGCCCGAGGCGGAGCCGGAGGCTACGGCACGGCGGCGAGCAGCCGCCCACCGCGCGCCGGCACGTCGACGCTGAGCGAGCCGCCCGCGCCGACCGTGAACGTCACGTCGCCGGCGCCCGGGGCGAGGTCCTTCAGCACGGTGCCCGCCGGGAACGTGGTCGTCATGCACGCGCCGCCTTCGGGCACGGGCGCGCAGGTCAGGCCGTCCTGATCGTCCGCGGTGTTGAGCACGACCAGGACCTTCTCGTTGTCGGTGAACCGCTCGAACGCGAACATGCCCGAGTCGCGCGCCGGCCGCGGCCGCTCGCTGACGTAGGCGATGCGCACCTGGCCGCGGCGCAGCGCCTCGTGCTCACGACGCAGCGCGATGAGCGCCTGCACATACTTGAACGTGTCGTTCGTGGTGTCGAACGCCTTGAAGCCGTCGTAGTCGTTGCCGCGCCACATGTCCTCGCGGTTCAGCGGATCGTTGCCGCCGTGGAAGCGCTGCTCGGTGCCGTAGTAGAGGCAGGGGATGCCGTCCCAGGTGAGCAGGTAGAAGAGCGCGTTGTGCAAGGACGACACGCTGGCGTCCTTGAACAGGTAGCGCTCGAGATCGTGGTTATCGAGGAAGTTGACCGCGAGTTGCTGCGGCGCGAGCCCGACGCCGCCCTCCTCGGAGCTGGCGTGCGGCGCGTCGTGCCAGGTCGGGCCCGCGGGGAAGCCGCGATCGGCGCAGAAGGTGCCCGTGGTCGGTGCGCCCATGCGCGCGGCCCACTGGCACTCGATGTTGCGCGTGGGCCCGCCGTACTTGAAGACCTCCTCGATCACCCGGTACTTCTGGCTGAAGTAGAAGACGCCGTCCATGCGTCCGAACGGCCCCTCCGCGTCCTCGCCGGGCATGGTGTACGCGCCGATCAGCGCGTCGTTGCCGTCGAAGGCCTCGCCGAACATGAAGAAGTTCTGCTTGCCGATGGACTTGGCGTGCGCGCGCATGCGCGTCGCGAAGTCGCCCCAGAAGCCGCGCACGTTCAGATCCAGCTCGGGCCGATCGATGTGCTTGAGCGTATCGATGCGGTAGCCGTCGAAGTCGCCGACGTCCATCCAGTACTCGAAGACGCGGATGAGCGCCTCGCGGGTGTCGGGGTTCTCGGTGTTCAGGTCCTTGAGGCCGCCCGGGAAGTCGCCCAGGGTCTCCTGCTGGCGCACGAACTCGCGCGAGTAGTCGCCCTCGTGCCACCACACGTAGACGCGGCCGTTGCGGTGGTACCAGGATGGATCGTCGAACCACGCCTTGTCGTCGGGCCAGCCGAACCACCCGGGCGGGCGCGGCGCGATGGTGCGGTTGTCGGCCGGCCAGTCGAGGAAGCGCACCGCCGCCGGGCCGGAGAAGCCCAGGCTGGTCCAGCCCTGCACGCCGCGCGGATCGTAGTCGGGGTCCCACTCGGTGATGCGCTCGAGGTACGACGAGCCGTTGTCGCAGTAGATCTGCTCGTCGGTGGAGCACTCATCGGCGCGCTCGGGGTTGTCACAGATCTGCACGCAGGTGTGCGAGACGCCGGCGCCCGAGATGAGGTCGTCGGGACGGCCGTTGTTGTTCACGTCGTAGTAGAAGAGCTGGCCGACGTGGTTGGTGACGATGTCGAGGATCACCAGCATGTCGCGCTCGTGCGCCGCGTCGACCAGCTCGCGCAGGGCGACCAGATCGCCGAAATGCGGGTTCACGCGCAGGAAGTCCTGCGTCC
Organism: Haliangiales bacterium; assembly: GCA_046595695.1. Classification (GTDB taxonomy): domain Bacteria; phylum Myxococcota_A; class Polyangia; order Haliangiales; family SHYZ01; genus JBKJOI01. The sequence continues at coordinate 3,761 of JBKJOI010000045.1, forward strand.
AGTAGCCGTGGTAGCTGGCGAAGCCAGCGTCCTCCTCGACGTTGCGCACCACCGGGCTGATCCACAGCGTGGTCACGCCCAGGGTCTCGATGTAGTCGAGCTTGTCGATCACGCCGCGCCAGTCGCCGCCGTGGTAGCGAGCCATCGAGTCGGGCTCGACGCGCAGGTCGTTGTTGGGATCGCCGTTGGCGAAGCGGTCGACGAGGATCTGGTAGATCACCTGGTCGCGCCAGTCGACGCCGGCGTTCGAGCGGTGCGGGCGCGAGCGCGGCTCGGGCGGCGCGCTGCTGCACGCGGCGGCGGCGGCGGCGGCGACTGCCGCGGCGGCGATGAAAGCGAAGGCAAAGGCTCGGTTCGTCATGCTCGGCCTCACTGGTAAGAAGAGTTGAACCACCATTCGGCCTGCACGCCGAGGTAGTGCACCCATGCCTGGTCGCGGCGCGGGTCGCCGAAGGGATACTGATCGCGCGCGTCCTCATCGAGGTGCGCGGCGCGGTAGACGACGCGCAGCTGCGGGCGTGCGTACGAGCCGGTGCCCAGCGGGGTCACCAGCAGCATGGGTGCGATCTGGAAGATGGACGGCTCGACCGGGCCGAGCGTCGAGGGCGACAGCCCGCTCGGCCAGCGCTTCTGCCAGGACAGGTCGACCGCGGCCGAGAGCGGGCCGCCGAGCTGCACGTACGGGCGCGCGTCCAGGACCGCCTCCCAGCCGCTCGCGGGATCGGTGTCGGCGTCGGGCGAGGCGCTGGTGAAGCGGCGCGCGTAGGCGCCGACCATGACGCCGGCTCTGGCCAGCTCGAGGTTGCTCGAGGTCCCGATCACGACCTCCGAGGCATTTTCCCAGGTGCGCAGATCGAGGCCGACCGCGGCGGGCACCGCCAGCCAGTCGCTGGCGGCGAGGCCCTTGGCGTAGCGGACGAACAGGTTCGCGTGGCTGGTGCCGCGCGCGAAGCCCCACGCGCCCAGCTGCGCGCCCAGCACCACGCCCTGGTCGGAGGGCAGGGCCTCGGTCGTGTCACCGGTCCGCTCGCGCTCGCCCTCGCCGATCGCCTGTGCCTCGAGGTAGAGCGACGCCTTGAGCGCGAAGCCCTCGCCGGTCTCGGGCCCGATGACACGCCAGGTGCCCTTGGCCGCGATCACGCCACGCTGGCGGTCGAGCTGCTCGATCGTGGTGGCGCCGAAGAGCGGATCGGCGACGTCGACGAGCTGGTACTGGTACGGATCGAGGAGCCGGTTCGCGCCGGCGTGCAGCTTCAGCTCGAGCCGCCCCTCGGCCCAGCGGGCGCCGCCGCCGACCAGGTTCAGGTTGTCGAGCGGCCAGTAGTCGAGCAGGTAGACGTCGTCGCCGCGGACCATGCGCGAGCCGACCCACAGGGACAGCGCGCCGCGCGAGAACTCCGCGTACAGGTTGCGCAGCACCAGCGTGGTGTCGGTGTCGCCCGAGTAGTGGAAGGGCTCGCCGATGAACGCGGGCGTGATGACGGTGCGCAGCCACCAGTCGTCGCGGGTGTGCAGCGTGTGCCGGAGCTCGAGCTCGAGATACGTGTTCTCGACGACGCGCGGCCAGTGCGCGACCACCGCGACCGGCTCGGGCGTGCCGCCGCGGCCGTCGGCGCCCAGGTTGATCCGCCCGTACGAGCCGAACTCGAACTTGCTGGTCGGCTCGAGCGGGATCGGCGGGCCCGCGGGAGCTTGCGAGGCGTCGGGGGCAGGTGCAGGCGAGGTGTCGGGCGTCGCGTCGGGCGTCGCGTTCGGCAACGTCACCGGGTCGGGGGACGGCTCAGGTGACGGCGGCGCGTCCTCGCCGTAGGGCGGCTGCGCGATCTCCGCATCGTCGGGCGCCGGTGCGCCTGGCTCCGTCGGTGAGGGAGGATCGTCGGCCCACGCCGTCGCCGCACTCAGGTTCATCCACACGAGCACGATGGCGGCGCTTCTCCTCGTCATCTCGGCGAACACTAAGGCAGATTTCGTGCCGCCGCGCGATGGCTCGAAAGCACGGCCTTTCTGTCCGGAACGACTCGATCGGAGACGCTTCTTCGTTGCGGACGACGACGACGCTGTGCCGTCCTGTCACAGCGTCGTGACGCGGCTGCATGCATTTGCACAATGCATTCGCGCGCTTGCCCGGAGTGATCGCGACGGCATGGCGCTTGATACAGCCATGAAACATGCGCTCTTCGTCTCGGATCGCGGTCGCGCTCGCATCGTCGCTCCTCTTGCTCGCCTGCGCGGGCGGAGAGCTGGCCGATGGCGCGGATGCCGCGGGGCCCGGCCGCCCCGACGGTGGCATGCGTCCCGACGGCGGCGACGATAGCGACGCGGGGCCGACCTGCAACTCGTGTCAGGTGCAGTTCTCGTACGTCGTGGCGGGCGCGTCGAGCGTCGAGCTGCACGGCAACTTCGCCGCCGACGGCTGGGCGAGCGGCGTCGCGATGAGCGCGGTGGGCGACACCTACTCCACGACGCTCGAGCTGCCCCACGGCCGCTCGGTGCAGTACAAGTTCGTCGTCGACGGCGCCACCTGGCTCGCGGATCCGAGCGCGCCCGCCAGCGTCTCGGACGGCGTCGGCGGGCAGAACTCGGCGCTGCTGGTCGACTGCGGCTGTGCCCCGACCGCCTTCGACTGGCGCGACGCGGTCATGTACTTCGTGCTCGTCGACCGCTTCGCAGACGGGGACGTGGCGGGCAACTCGCCGCTCGCGAACGTCGAGCCGGCGGCCAACTTCGCCGGCGGCGACCTGGTCGGCCTGCGCGAGAAGATCGAGGCCGGCTACTTCGACGCGCTCGGCATCAACGTGCTGTGGATCTCGGCGCCCATCGACAACGCCGACGGCGCCGGCGTCGGTGACGACGGCTACCAGTACTCGAGCTACCACGGCTACTGGCCGCGCGACCTCGAGGCAGTCGAGGCGCGCGTCGGCGACCTGGCGCAGCTGGTCGCGGTCGTCGACGCGGCGCACCGGCGCGGCATGAAGGTGATCATGGACTACGTCATGAACCACGTACACATCGAGAGCCCGACCTTCGCAGCGCACCCGGAGTGGTTCTGGCCGCTTTCGAAGGACGGCCAGGAGTGCGTGTGCGGCGGCGGCTGCGGCTGGGAGGCGCCCGACGGGCTGCGCTGCTGGTTCCGCAGCTACCTGCCCGACTTCAACTTCCAGAACGCCGAGGCGCGCGCCTTCTCGGTCGCGAACGCCATCGGCTGGATCCAGCGCAGCGGCCTGGACGGCTTCCGCCTCGATGCGGTCAAGCACATAGAGACCTCGTGGATCACCGACCTGCGCGCGCGCGTGAACGCCGAGATCGAGTTCGGCGGCGCGCTCTTCTACATGGTCGGCGAGACGTACACCGGCGACAAAGGGCTCATCCGCTCGTACGTGGACCCCGAGACCATGCTGGACGGGCAGTTTGATTTCCCGCTGCGCGCCGAGGTCGCGCGCACGCTGCTCATGCGCGAGGGCTCGATGAACGACCTGGCCACCTTCCTCGCCGCCAACGACAACTACTACGGCGCCGGCTCGCTCATGGGCACCTTCGTCGGCAACCACGACGTGCCGCGCTCGATCCACCTGGCCGAGGACGCGCCGCTCTTCGGCGAGTGGGACAGCGGCAAGGCTCGCGCGTGGCAGAACCTGCCGGGCCAGCCGGCGGCCCGCGCGCCCTACGAGCGCCTGGGCCTGGGCTTCGCGCTGCTGCTGACGCTGCCAGGCATCCCGCTCGTCTACTACGGCGACGAGATCGGCCTCGCCGGCGGCGGCGACCCCGACAACCGCCGGCTCATGCCGTGGAGCGGCGTGTCGACGGACCAGGAGTGGTTGCGCGGGCACGTCGCGAAGCTGGTGAAGATCCGGGCGCAGCACGCCGCGCTGCGGCGCGGCGGTCGCACCGCGCTGGGCTCGTCGAACGACGCGCTCGTCTACAAGATGAGCGACGCGAGTGACGCGGTGTTCGTCGCGATCAATCGCGGCGACGCGGCGAGCGCGGCGACCGGGCTGCCGGCGGGCGAGTACCACGATCTCGTCTCGGAGACCGATGTGGCCGCGCCGCTCTCGATTCCGGCGCGGACCGCGCTCGTGCTCGTGCCGCGCTGAGCGGTCCCTCGAAGGCACCCGTCGTTCGAAGGCACCCGCCTTTTTGTCCCGATCGCCATCGCCGGAGGTCCGCCATGCGTACGCGCTTCTCCCTCGCCCTGGGTGTCGTCCTCTCTCTGCCCGCCGGAGGCGCGCTCGCGCTCCAGCAACCCACCGGCACCCCGGTGCCCACGTCGATGGGCTGCCACGCCGGCCAGCCGACCGGGCTCGCCGCGGTGTTCGCCTGCGCGTGCGACGCGCCCGCCGCGTGCAACATCGGTGCGGTCTGCACCGCGCCCGGGCAGTGCGACGACGGCATGGACGCCACCTGCGAGACCACGCTCGCGCATGCGTTCAACGACAACACCTGCATCCCGTCGCAGCTCAGCGGCCTCGATCCGGTCGCCGAGGCATCGACGACGCCCGAGACGTTCCACCCGACCTGCGCGCTGACCTTCACGGTCGAGTCGCGCGGCACCGCCACGTTCAAGGACGCGTTCGGCTGGTACAACGTGACCGGGGCGCCGCCGGCGCCCGCGGATCTGCACGTCATGCTCGCGTGCGATGCCGCGGCGGGTGCGCAGGCGGTGCTCGACATCCAGAACAACCCGGCGTACGCGGGCGGCGAGGTCGGCTTCTTCTTGATCACGCCCGAGGCAGTGGCCGGCGCATCAGGGCAGTGCGCCGGCGGCGACTGCTGCGCGCGCGTGGAGCGGCTGGCGGCCGGGCAGGGGCGCGTCTACTACTCGCAGCGCGGCTATAACCCCGACGCGGCGGGCGCGCAGTCCTTCATCCACCTGCTCGTCTACGACAGCCACGTGGAGGACGCGAAGTTCTACTTCGCCTGGGAGGACATCTTCGGCGGCTCGAACAACGACTTCACCGACCTGGTGACGAGCGTGCGCGGGGTCGAGTGCTCGGGCGGCGGGCAGGCCTGCGACACCGGCCAGCCGGGCGCGTGCGCGCTGGGTGTGAGCGTGTGCGCCGGCGCCGGCGACGTCTCCTGCCAGGGCCTCGTCGATCCGGGCGCCGAGGTCTGTAACGCCGTCGACGACGACTGCGATGGCGCGGTCGACGACGGCGCGACCTGCCCGAACCCGGGCGAGGTGTGCGTGAACGGCCGCTGCCTCTCCGACTGCCGCGCCGACGCCGAGTTCGATTGCCCCGCCGAGCTCACCTGCGATCCGGTGACCGGCAAG
>JBKJOI010000299.1:0-14598 GCA_046595695.1 Haliangiales bacterium
GGGCAGCGCGTGCGGCGGTGGCGCCGGTGGCACCGGCGGCGCGGCCGACGCGTCGCCGATCCCCGACGGAGACGGAGGCGCAGTGACCCCGGACGCGGGCCCCGGCCCCAAGGCGACGATTCACTTCGTCGGTCGCTTCGATCGCTCCGACGCAGCCGGGCCGCGGTTCGATTGGTCGGGTACGACCCTCGTGACGCGCTTCGACGGCACCGGGCTGAGCGTCGAGCTCGACGACGGCGGGACGAACCAGTTCGGCGTCTGGGTCGACGGCGTGGCGCAGACGGTGCTGAAGACACAGCCGGGCGTGCACAGCTACACCCTGGCGAGCGGGCTCGCGGCCGGCGAGCACGACCTGGTGCTGGCGCGCCGCACCGAGGCATTCTTCGGCTCGACCCAGTTCCGCGGCTTCTCCGGCGCGCCGCTCGTGGAGACGCCGGCGCGGGCGCGCTTCATCGAGCTGGTCGGCGACTCCATCACCTGCGGCTACGGCGTGCTCGGCGACAGCCCCACCTGCCCGTTTACCGCCGACACCGAGAGCGAGCCCGACGCCTACGGCGCGCTCGCCGCGGCCGAGCTGGGCGCGGCGCACACCGCGATCGCGTGGTCCGGCAAGGGCGTCTACAAGAACTACGGCGGCGAGCCCGGCACCCTCGTGCCCGAGCTCTACGAGCGCACCCGCGCCACCGACGAGGCCGGCGCGTGGACGTTCGCCACGTACCGCCCCGACGCGATCGTGGTGAACCTGGGCACCAACGACTTCTCCGACGGCGATCCCGGGCCGCCCTTCTTCGCCGCCTACGACGCCTTCGTGGTCACGCTGCGCGCGCACCACCCCGACGCCTGGATCATCGTCGTTCTCAGCCCGATGCTGAGCGACTCGTACCCGGCGGGCGCGATGCACCGCAGCGAGGCGCGCGCGTACCTCGAGCAGCTGGTCGCCGCCGCCAGCCAGCGCGGCGACGCGCGCGTGTCCCTCCTCGAGCTCGCCGAGCAGCGCGAGGCCGACGGCCTCGGCTGCGACTACCACCCGGGCCGCACGACCCATCAGAAGATGGCCGAGGCCCTGGTCGCCAAGCTCCGCACCCTCCTCGCCTGGTGACGCGTCCACGCGTCGACGCGTCGACCCGCCGAGGGTGGTGAGTACGAGCGGGGGCTCGAAGCGCAGGCAGGAAGCCGAGGCGTCACGAAGTTAGATGGGTCCTCCGGTCCGACCCGCCCGGGGCCAAGCGCGAGATGCACTTTGGGCGGCCGGACCGGAGGCCCACAACGATCCGCAACGGCGCCTCCTTTACGCCTCGGCCCAGTCACTACGTGAATCCGTTGATCGCTTACGGCGTGTCGCAGACGCCCCAGTCCGCGGCGAACACGTCGTCGGCGGTGTTGGCGGTCATGTCGAAGCCGTTGTCCCAGCGAAGCGGCTGGCAGCGGGTGCCGGCCGTGAGTCCGTTGCAGTCGATCGTGTGCGTCGCCGGTGCGGTGCACTTCTGGTTCACGCACGTGGTCGGCGCGGGGCAGGCGAAGTCCATCGCGCCGCCGCACGCCTGCTCGCAGATGCCGGCGACGCAGGTGTTGTTGAGCTGCTTGCAGTCGGTGGTCACGGTGCACGTGCCGCCGAGCTGGCCGGGCCGCGTCGCGGGGCCGTCGCAGAGCGAGAAGCAGGTGCCCAGGCACGCTGCGCCCGCGCCGCACTCGGTCGCGTCACCGGCTGGCGTGCCGCCGCAGGCCGCGCCGAGCGCCACGCTGCCGGCGGCGGCCGGGTCGCATACGCCGGTCTCGCGCACCGGGTTGGTGAACGCGCAGCCCTCGCCCGACGGGCAGGTGCTGGGGCCGACGATCGCGCACGCCTGGATGTCGCCGGAGCAGAAGCCGAGCGTCGAGCGCGCCGTCGAGCCGTCGGCGTAGGTGTTCATGGACGACTGATCGAAGCAGTCCTCGGTGGCGACCGTGCAGTCATCCTCGCCGGTCAGGATCTTGCGCGGGTCGCAGACCTGCTGGCAGGTGCCCTGCGCGGCGCCGGTCTGGCCGGCGCACAGCGAGGTCGAGTTGCAGTTGGCGCCGTCGCGCGTCGGGTCGGCAAGGTCGCACGCGCCGCCCGCGGCGACGTCACCGGCCTCGAGGCACTGGCCGAACAGGCCGTCCTCGATGGCGATGCAGAAGCCGTCGAGCTGCTCGCCGACCGGGATGCTGGCCTCCTTGCCCATCTTGCAGGCGCCGCCGGTCTCGCCGTTCTGGCGGCCGGGGCCGCAGATCGAGAACCAGCAGTGGCCGGCCATGAAGGCGAACTGAGTACCGAGCACGCTGCTCGAGTTCTCGGGGTAGCAGTAGGTGTTGAAGCCGCACTGGTCGGTCGACTCGCACGCGGGCAGACACTGCTTGCTCGCGGTCCAGCCGACCATCCGGCAGTCGGATCCGGCGCCGGCGCAATCGTCGTCCGCCGCGCACTCGTCGAAGTCCGCGACGGTGCCGGTCACGGCCGCGTCAGGACCCGCGTCAGGGCCGCCGTCAGGGAGGGTCACATCGTCGTCGCCTTCGTTGTCGTCACCACAGCCGGTCAGGCCGGCAGCAAGGAAAGCCATGAGCACTGCCACGATCAGTCGATTCATCCGTTGCGCCTCCAGTCGGGGTCCGGGTCCGAACAGAGACATAACCAATGCCCGTGCCAGACCCGCGAGCGGGCCTAAGCAGCGAGAACTGCACGTGGCCGGGCCGGCCACCGGGCCCCACGCATGGCGCCAGGGACTACAGCCGTTCGCCTTCTAACGGGCGGCCGTGCAGCGGCTAACGCGCGCGCTGCGTCACGCGCAGCGCGTCAGAAGGCGCCGGAGAACAGATCGATGCCGAGCCCCACGCGGGCCTGCGGGTCGCCCGCCGAAGGCGCGAGCAGGATCGGCCGCGGCGCGACCGCCGACACGCGCCAGCGGCCGCGCGCGCCGCGCTGCACGATGCCGGGCGGCACCAAGGCGAGCTCGTCGTCGAACGGCACGATGCGGTCGGTGCCCGGCTCGTCGACGCGCACCTCGGGCGCCGCCATGTCACGCGTCCAGCGCCACGCGAGCCAGCCGCCGCCGACGGCGAGACCCATCGACGCGAAGCCGGTGAACTGGCGCGCGCCGTCGGTGGCGGTCTCGTTGCCTCCGGCGAGCGCGTAGATCACCCAGGGCGTCAGCGCGCCGACGCCGACGCCGACGTCGACGTACGTCATGCGTTTCTTGGGGATGTCGACACGCGTCGACAGCCAGAGCCCGGTGGCGAGCCCCGCGCCGGTGCCGAGGATCCCGTTCACGCTGTACGCCCGGCCCTGCGCGGGATCGAGCGTCACGCCCAGCATGAGCGCCTCGAGGAGGCCGTAGCCGCCGAAGGAGCTCACCAGCGCGACGTCGTCGCCGCTCGGATCGCGGCGCGCCAGCAAGACGCCGGCGCCCAGGCCGAGCGCCGCGCCCGCCGCCGACGCCAGCATGTAGTCGCCGCCCGGCTGGTCGTCGGGACACTCGGCGCAGCCGAGCGGCTCGGGCGAGTCGGCGACGTGCGCGAACATGAGACCGAGCCCGGCGCCCCACGCGGTGCTCGAGGCCACCGTGGAGGTCTGCGCCTTGCTCACCTGCTTGTGCTCGCCGACCCAGTAGCCGCCCCAGGCGCCCAGGCCCGCGCCGCCGAGGACGACCAGCATGCTGCCGTCGCCGCCGGCGCCGTCCATGCCGGCGGCGATCCCGATGCCGGTGTACAGACCGTAGAGCCCGCCGAACAGCATGAGCGTGTTGCGGTTCGACCGCCGGTCGTCTGCCGCGGCGTCGCGCGCGCCGGCCTGGTCGAGCAGGCTGGCGTCGCCGCCCTCGTCGTCGTACGGGTTCGCGAGCGTGTCGGCGGGCGCCAGCCGCGAGAGCTCGTCGCCGGAGCCGCCATAGGGATCGAGCGGGGTCGCCGTCGCGGGCTCGGCGTACGGATCGAGCGGCGCGGGCACCGGCGCCGGCGCGGGCTCCTCGCCGCCGTAGGGATCGACCGGCGCGTCGCCGAGCGCCTCGTCACCGGTGGGCGGCGCGAGGCCCAGGCGCTGGTTGCAGCGCGCGAGCATCTGGCGCGCCGAGCGCGAGTACGGCCCCTTGGGGCTGCGGACGATCGACTCGGCGAAGAGCTGGCGCGCGTCGGCCCAGCGGCCCTCGTGGAAGAGCTTGAGCCCCTGCTCGAAGAGCGCGCGCGCGACCGCGTCGTCGATGGTCTCCTCGGGCGGATCGGGGGCGGCCTCCGGAGGCGGCGCCACCGGCGCGACCTGCTGCGCCGCGGCCGGCCGCGCACCCGCGCCCGCGGTCGCGAGCAGAACGGCGAAGGCGGGGCCCAGACGCATTCTCAAGGGGTACCACGCGCCCCGGGGGGCTTCAACGTGACCGTGATCTCAGGCCGGGCGAGTGCGCCGCCGCCTACAGCCCGCCCGAGGGTGGTCTCAGCGCGACCACATCGACCGGCCCGGTCGACGACGGGTTGCCCCCGGGTCCTCCGCCATCGGTCCGCCAGGCCTGCTTGCGGAAGTACACGAACAGGGTCTGGATGATCGATGCTACCGGTACCGCGAACAGCGCGCCGACCAGGCCGAAGGTGTGCTCGCCGGCGATGAGCGCGAAGATCACCAGCACCGGGTGCATCTTGGCCGAGCCGCCGATGATCTTCGGGTTCAGGAAGTTCGCCTCGACGAAGTGGATGCCGAGGATCCACAGCAGGATCGCGATGCCCTTCCACAGATCGATGCCCTGCTCTGCCGACACCAGCGCCAGCGCCACGATCGGGATCGACGACAGGATCGAGCCGAAGATCGGGATGAGGCTCATGATGCCCGCGACCATCGAGAGCAGGAGCGCGTACTTCACCTGGAAGAGCACGAGCCCGATGAAGGTCAGCCCGCCGTTCACCAGGCAGATGATGAGCTGGCCGCGGATCACGCCGTTCAGGCCCTTGTCGATGCCGGCGACGATGAGGTCGTAGTCGGGGCGGTGACGCGCCGGGATCACGCCGCGCGCGAAGCCGTGCAGCTTGTCGAGATCGATGAGGATGAACGCGGCGACCATGAGCACGAGCACCAGCTTCATCACGAACGCGATGGTGCCCGAGATGATCGCCTGGCCGAAACGCAGCACGTCGCCGAGCTGGCCCTCGAGCCCGGAGACCCACTTCATGAGCCGCGCCCGCAGGAGGTCCTCGAGGCGCCGGGGCGGCTCCTCCTCGCGCGCGCGCAGCACCAGGCGGCGATCGTCGAGGCGCTCGATCTCGAGGCCCGTGCCGGCGAGGACGACCGCGAAGTCACCGCTCGGCAGCGGCGTGAGCGTGAGCACTGTGCCGGGCGGCGGCGGCGGCTCACCGACGATGGCGTCGACCGCGGGCACCAGGTCGCCGCGGTCCTCGGGGACCAGCGAGGGGAACTGCTGCTCGAGCCAGTGCGCCACCTTGGGCGTCCACTCCTCGTTGACGCGGTCCCATAGCTTGGGACCCTCGGCGCCGAGGCGCTTCATGTCGTGCGAGAGCCGCGGCAGGAAGGCGCCGATGAACAGCCCGATCGACGAGAGCAGCACGATGTAGCAGAGCAGCACGGCGAGGCCGCGCGGCATCGTGCGCGAGCCGAAGCGCACCCTCGCGAGCTTGTTGACCAGCGGCGCCAGGATGTACGCGACGACGATCGCGAACATGAAGGGCAGGAGCACGTCGCGGAACAGGAACGCGACAACCGGGATGAACAGCGCGAAGCCCCAGCGCTTGAAGAAGCGCTTCCAGCGTGAGGGCTGCTCGGCCGAGGGGTCGGGCATGGCCCGCAGTCATACCATGGGAGAGGCGGAGGTCGCGCGGGCAGCGTCGCGCGCGGCGGCGGCGGGAAGGCGGCACCGCGCGTACGCGGGCGCCGAAAAAGGCAGAAGCCGGAGACCGTGTGATCTCCGGCTTCTGAAATCTCAGTCCAACGAGCTCCGCGAGCGGAGCTCCGGGCGACTACTCGTAGTCGTCGCCGCTGTCCGGCCGCGGCTTCTTGGCGCCCGACTTGCCGCCCTTCTTCTTGGGCGTCGCGGTCTCACCAGAGAGCTTGGCGCGCATCACGTCGCCCAGAGTCGCACCGCCGGTGGAGCTGCCGGTGTAGCCCTGCGCGTCCGCCATATCCGACTGGCGCGTCGCGCTGCGGATCGAGAGGCCGATCTTACGCTCGATGGGATCGACCGTGATGATCTGGGCCTTCTTCTCCTCGCCAGGCTTGAGCGCCGTGCGCGGATCTTCGATTCGCTCCTCGGAGATCTCCGAGACGTGCACGAGACCCTCGACACCACGCTCGAGCTCGACGAAGGCACCGAAGTCGAGAACCTTGAGGATCTTGACGTCGATGATCTTGCCGACCGGGTAATCGAACGGGATCCGATCCCACGGGTCGCCGATGAGCTGCTTGATGCCCAGCGAGATCTTGGGCTTCTCGCCGTCGGCGGTGTCGATGTTGAGCACCGCGGCCTCGACTTCGTCGCCCTTCTGGAACATCTCCGAGGGGTGCTTGACGCGCTGGGTCCAGCTCATGTCGCTGATATGGACCAGGCCGTCGATGCCCTCTTCGATTTCCACGAAGATACCGAAGTCGGCGATGTTGCGGACGCGGCCCTTGACGACCGTGCCGGGCGGGTACTTGTCGCGCAGCTGCTCGTAGGGATTGGCCTCGAGCTGCTTCATGCCGAGCGAGATACGGTTGTTCGCGGTGTCGACGTCGAGGACAACGGCCTCGACGGTGTCACCAACGGCCACCATCTTGCTCGGGTGCTTGACGCGGCGGGTCCACGACATCTCGCTGATGTGGACCAGGCCCTCGATGCCCTCTTCGAGCTCGATGAACGCGCCGTAGTCCTTGAGCGAGACGACCTTGCCCCGGACGACCGTGCCGGGAACGTACTTCTCCGACGCGCGGGTCCACGGATCCTCGGAGATCTGCTTGAGGCCCAGCGACACGCGCTCGGTCTCGGCGTTGAACTTGAGGACCTTCACGCGCACGTGGTCGCCGACCTGGAACAGCTCGGACGGGTGGTTGACCCGGCCCCAGCTCATGTCGGTGATGTGCAGCAGGCCGTCGATGCCGCCGAGATCGATGAAGGCGCCGTACTCGGTGAGGTTCTTGACGATACCCTCGACGAGCTGGCCTTCCTTGAGACGCTCGAGGGTCTGACCCTTGAGCTCGGCGCGCTCCTTCTCGAGCAGCACGCGACGCGACAGCACGATGTTGCCGCGCTTCTTGTTGAACTTGATGACCTTGAACTTGTAGTTCTTGCCGATGAAGGCGTCCAGGTTGCGCACCGGACGGAGATCCACCTGCGAACCCGGGAGGAAGGCCTTGACGCCGCCGCGGATGGTGACCGAGAGGCCGCCCTTCACGCGCTGCGAGATCACGCCCTCGATCAGCTCGTCGCGCTCGCACGCGGCCGAGATGTCGTCCCACACCTTGAGCCGGTCCGCCTTCTCCTTGGAGAGGACGCACAGCCCGTGCTCGTTCTCACGAGCCTCGAGGAACACCTCGATCCGGTCACCCGGCTTCACCGAAACCTGTCCGTCGGCACCGACGAACTCGTTCAGTGGAACCTGGCCCTCGGACTTGTAGCCGATGTCGACGACAACGAAGTCCTTGTTGACCTGAACGACCGTCCCCGTGACGATCTCGCCCTCTTTGAGCTCGTTCTGAAGGCTCTGCTCGAAGAGCGCGGCGAAGGACTCGTCTCCCCCACCATCCGTAAACACGTCCGTTTGCAAAGTCGTACTCCTGTTATTGCCTGGCTTGGATTTGCGCCTGCGCGCGACCCGGCAAAAAGCGGTGCGAGAATTAGCGTGAGATCAGGGGGTTGTCAATCGAGAACGCTGTAGGCCCACCTGGGAGCCGGGGGCACTAACCCCCACGCAGCTTGACCTCGGCCTCCATGCGGGCCACGACGGCGTCGGCGGAGAGCCCCGTCGAGTCGACCAGGACCGCATCGTCGGCCTGCTTGAGCGGTGCGGCCGCGCGCGTGGAGTCGCGCTCGTCGCGCTCGACGATCTCCCGGAGCGTGGCGGCCTCGTCGACTTCCTTGCCGGCGGCGCGCAGCTCCTCGTAGCGGCGGCGCGCGCGCACCTCGGGGGACGCGGTCAGGAAGAACTTGGCGCCCGCGTCGGGGAAGACCACCGTGCCGATGTCGCGGCCCTCGGCGACCACGCCGCCGGCAGTGCCCAGCCGACGCTGTAGATCGAGGAGCGCCGCGCGCACCTCGGGCAGCGCCGAGACCTTGGACGCGCCCTGCGAGATCTCCGGGGTGCGGATGGCGGCCGAGACGTCCTGGCCGCCGAGCTGCACCTTGTTCTCGGCGCCGTCGAAGGCGAAGTCGATGTCGAGCGCGCGCGCGATCGCGGCACACCCGGCGCCGTCGTCCCACGAGGTGCCGGCGCGCTGCGCGGCCAGCGCCACGGCGCGGTAGATCGCCCCGGTGTCGAGCAGGCGGTAGCCCAGGCGCACCGCCAGCCGGCGCGAGACCGTGGACTTGCCGGCGCCCGCGGGGCCGTCGATCGCAACTACCAGACGCTTCGTCATCTAGAGATCGTTCCTCATCAGCATCAGAATCAGAACGGGAAGGCACCACGGCGCCGCGCGCCAGTCAATACCTACGCGCAGCGCGCGTGTCGTGGAGCTCGCGCGTGGTAACGTCGGGCGTGCTCTCCGTCCTCGTCGGCCTCGACGACCCGGCCTCCGGAGACGAGCTGCGCCTGGCCATCGAGGCCGCCGGCCACGCGGTCATGGTGTGCGGCGCGCTCGAGGTCGGCCAGTCGGGCTGGCCGGCCACGCCCGACGTGCTGCTCGTCGACGGTGACTCGCCCGCGCTCGAGCTCGGCGTGCTGTGGGCTGGCTGGGGCAAGCGGCAGCCGCCGCCGGTGCTGCTGGTGCTCACCGGCAGCCCCGAGATCCGCCGCGCCGCGCAGAAGATCGGCGCGCAGGTGATCCTGAAGCCGACCTCGGCCACCCGGCTCGCCAGCGAGATCGGCTACGCGCGCGCCGAGCCGGGCGCACCGGCCGTGAACCCGTCGGCGGCGCTGCGGCTGCTCCACAAAATGGTCGGCGGCGCGCCCGAGGACGAGGCGCAGACCATCCTGGCCGGCGCCGCGCGCGCGCCGCTGGCGACGGTGCGCGAGGCGCTGCGGCCGCTCGCCCACTGCTACCTGGCGGTCACGCCGCTCTTCGAGACGCTGCGCGCGCGCGGCGTGCTCGACGCCGACACCGCGCGCTTCGCGCTCGCCCCCGGCGGCGCGCGCACGCTGCGGCGGGTGATCGACTCGGGCGGCTGGGACGCCGAGCGCGCGGCGCGCCTGCTCTGGGCGCTGCTCTGCGGCGGCGTGTTGATCGCGCGCGGCGAGCCGCGCCTCGACGCGCCCGAGCCGCTCGAGCGGCTGACCGCGCGCTTCCGCGCCCACGTGCGGGCGCGCGCGCAGCGGCGCGGCGCGTCGGGCTGGCAGGTGCTCGAGATCGAGCCGGGCGCACCGTCCGAGGACGTGGAGCGCGCCGCGCAGGCGTTCGCGGTGCGCTACGCGCCCGAGCGCTGGCAGGCGCTCGACCTGGGCGGCGAGACCGCGCTCGCCGAGGCGGTCTGGAAGCACGTGCTGTGGGCGCGCGCCACGCTGACCGAGGCCAAGGGTCGCGCCGCGCACGACCTGCGCTTCCCGCGCCCGATCAACGAGGACGTCAAGCGCCGCCAGACCGACGCCAACGACGCCGAGCAGGCGTTCTTGCGCGGCCAGCGCGCGCTCGCCGCCGGGGACCACTTCAAGGCGGTCTCCGAGCTGGCCGCCGCGGCGCGCCGCTTCCCCGACGAGCCCGCGCACGACGCCTACGCGGCCTGGGCGCGCGTGGTCGCCGAGGCCGCGCGCGGCGGCGACAAGCGCAAGCACGCCGCGCGCGAGCGCGCCGCGCTCGAGGACGCCACCTGGGGCAAGCGCCCCGGGGCGCTCTGGCTGCTCGCGCTGGGCCTGCTGTGCGACGCCGCCGGCGACGACGCGTTCGCGCGGCTGCACCTCCAGGAAGCGCTCGCGCTCGACCGGCACTTCGCGCAGGCGCAGAAGGCGCTCGAGCTGCTCGGCCCGGGCTGACATCGCGCCGCGCACGCGTATACTGCCGGCGTGTCCGCTCCCGACGCCCCCGCCCAGGCATCTGCCCAGGCCACCGCCGCGCCGCGCTGGAAGGTCTGGGCCGACGCGGTCGCCGCGGCGCTCGGGCTGAACGTCTGGGTCACGCTCGTGCTGGTGCCGGCGCTCTTCGTCGGCGCGTTCCGCACGCCCGCCGAGAGTCTGCTCGCCGCGCTGCCGCTCGTGCCGCTCGGCGTGGGGCTGGCGCGGCGTTCGCCGGTGTGGCAGCTGCTCGCCTACCCGGCCGCGCTGCTCGTGCCCATCGCTTACGCGCCGCGCGTGGTCACCGGCAACGTGCACGGACAGTGGTCGTTCCTGGTCGTGTCGGCCAGCCTGGTCGCCTACCTGTTCTCGGTGTCGTTCTTCTCGTCGTTCCGCGATCCGATGGCACCCTCGCGCACCCGGCCGCTGTCGTCGGCGCAGCGGCCGATCGCGCCGCGCTGGCGCCGGCGCTTCCGGCTGTACTACGCGCTCGCCGTGCTGTCGGCGCTCCTGCCCGGCGCGCTGCTCTACGCGGTCAACTTTGCGCCCGAGAACCTGCAGGCCATGCGCGATCGCTTCCCCGGCCGGGCAGGCTCCATGTCGGCGCTGTTCAACCTGGGCGTGCTCGGGCTGTGGATGCTGCTGTTCTCGTGGGCCTTCGTGGGCGTGCTCAAGCGTCACCGCACCGGTGATCCCGAGCTCATCGCCGAGCTGGCCCAGCTGCGCAAGGGCGCGCGGCGCGGCGCGCCGCGGCCGCTGTTCTACTTCTGGGTCACGCTGGCGCTGGGCCTGATGGGCGCGCTGGTATTTTTGCGGTATCGTTGAGGCCAGCCGCCGTGCGACGTCATCTCTTCGAGGTCCTCGCGGTGCTGCTCATCGGCGGCAGCATCGTGTTCTTCTACGAATGCGCCGGCTACCTGGCCAGGCGCGACTACGTCGCGTCGATCGTCCTCATGGGCATCGGCGTGGCGGTGATCGGCGTGGGCAAGGAGCTGGCGCGGCTCGCGCTGGCGCAGAAGGACTGACGTGCTCGCCCGCGTCGCGTTCGTCCTGGCGCTCGTGCAGGTCGCTTGCGCCGGGGCCTGTGGTTCGAACGAGCCGGGCCCGCGCGCCGCGCCCACCGTGCGCACCGAGGCATGGCAGGGCGAGCTGTCGCCGCGGCCGTCGGCCGAGGCGGTGGTGGTCGCCGAGGTGAACGGCGAGCCGATCTGGGACCTCGACGTCGCGCGCCACGCGGCCGCGCAGAAGCTGTCCGTCGCGGACGCGCTCGCCGAGCTCATCGATCTCGCGCTGCTCGCGCAGGAGGCGCACCGGCGCGGCCTGGCCGCCGACCCCGAGGTCGCCGAGGCGCGCCGGCAGGCGCGCGTGCGCGCGCTCATGCGCCTGGAGTTCGAGCCCACGTTCCGGTCCCCCGACGACATGCCGCAGGCGGAGATCGACAACCTCTGGGCGCAGGAGGTCGTGTACCTGCATTTCAACCACGAGACCCACTACGAGGTGCGCTTCCTGCGCGTCCCGTTCAAGAAGGGCGCGAGCCCCGAGGTCGTCGAGGTCGCGCGCCAGCAGGCCGACAAGCTGCATGCCGTTCTTGTCGCCGGCAAGCCCACGACACAGGACGAGTTCGTCGCGCTCGCGTACGAGACCGCGCAGACGATGGGCGTGAAGATCAAGGTCGACCGCCACGCCGCCAGCAAGAGCGGCACGGTCGCGCCCTTCTACGCCGCGGCGTCGGCGCTCGTGAACGTCGGCGACATCTCGCCGGTCACGAGCACGCGGTGGGGCTTCGACATCCTGTACCTGTACAACATCATCCCCGAGGCGCGGCACACCAAGGAAGAGGCGACCCCGCTGATCCGCCAGGAGTTCTACGAGGCCGCGCGCAGCCGCGCCTTCCTGCGCTGGAGCGACACGTACCTGAAGGCGGCGTCGATCACGCGCCACGACGAGCTCTTGCTCGAGGACACGGCGGCGGCCGCGCCCGGGACGCCCACGCCCACGCCCACGCCCACGCCCGCGGTTCCGGCGCCCGAGGCTGCGAAAGGCCGGTGAACACATCCTTCACGGCGATCCTGCAGCGCACCGTCGAGCGCGTGCCCGGTTCGGTGGGCGCGATCTTCGCCGACTGGGACGGCGAGGCGGTCGAGCTCATCGTCAAGACCAACCGCGATCACCTGCTGCACATCGGCGCACACTACGCCGTGATCCTGAACAACGTGCAGGCGGTGCTGCGGCTGTTCCACTTCGGCGAGGCCATCGAGATCGTCGTTCAGCACGAGCATCTGGACGTGCTGGTGCGCGCCGTCGGCGACGGCTACTACGTGGTCCTCGCGATGGAGAAGGACGGCCACCTGGCCACCGCGCTGCGCGAGACCCGCGCCTGCGCCGAGGGTCTGCGCAAGGAGATGTACTGATGCGACGCGCGGCGCAGATCACGGCGCTGGTGCTGGTCGCGCTCGCAGCGGCGCCGGCGCACGCGACCGTGCGCGACTATGATCCCGACAACCCCGAGTGGACCGGGCTCTCCGAGCTGAGCGCGCTGGCGCGCAACGCCGGCCTGACCATCGAGCCCACCGATCACGCCGACTGGGAGAAGCTCGACCCGGCCAAGGACGTGCTGGTGATCGTCTACCCGACCATGACCGCGTCAGCCACCGAGGTCTCGACCTGGATCCAGGCGGGGGGACGCGTGCTGGTCGCCGACGACTTCGGCAAGTGCGACGAGGTCTTCCGCGAGCTCGGCCTCGAGCGCGAGGTCGCGCGCGGCGTGCACCCGGTCAGGTGGCACGAGGACAACCCGGCGCTGCCGGTCGCGTCGTCGTGGGCCGACGATCACCCGCTCGCGCGTGACGTCGACGAGCTCTACACCAACCACCCGGCGGTCTTCCGCGTCACGCGTGGCGCGCCCGATGTGGTCTTCGGCTTCGGCCGCGGTGAGGCGGTCGTCGTCGCCGGCAAGCTGGGCCAGGGCCGCTTCGTCGCGCTCTCGGATCCGAGCGTGCTCATAAACGGCATGCTCGCGTTCGACGACAACCTGACCTTCGCCAG
Organism: Haliangiales bacterium; assembly: GCA_046595695.1. Taxonomy (GTDB): domain Bacteria; phylum Myxococcota_A; class Polyangia; order Haliangiales; family SHYZ01; genus JBKJOI01. The sequence continues at coordinate 13,165 of JBKJOI010000299.1, forward strand.
CCACCTGATCGACTTCCTCAAGCCCGACGGCGCGGGCGGCCGCCTGGTGCTGCTCTCGCACGGCTTCGTGCTGAGCGGCCAGCCGCCCGAGCCGGCGCACTCCGAGCTGGGCCTGCCCGGGGTCGCCGGCGCGCTGCGCGACACCGGCCGCTGGCTGCGCGATCTCGAGCAGTGGCTGCCCGACGACCAGGCGGTGCGCGCGGCGGCCGTGCTGGTCGCGTTCGCGCTGGTGCTCGCGGGCATGGCGCTCCTGCCGCTCGCGCGCGGGCAGAAGCTGGACGGCTCGTGGACGCGCGCGCACGGCGGCCACGAGCGCGTCGACTTCGAGAAGCTGGTCGAGAACTACGACGACCCCACGTGGGACGGCAGCTTCGCCTTCCCGGCGGCGGTGCTGCGCGAGGGCGTCGAGGCCCGGCTGGCGCCGTTCGCGGGCACGCCCGAGCCGCTCGGCCTGGCGACCGCCGAGCTGCTCCGTCGCGTCGAGCTGCGCGCCGGCCAGCGCGCCGCCGCGGTGCTCGCCAGCGAGATCGAAAAGCTGCGCGGGCTGCCCTCGCGCGAGCAGGCACACATGGGCTTCGCCGGGCGCGTGATCGGCCGCCGCGAGTTCGAACGGGTATACGATGCAGCGCGCGCGCTCGAGAAGGCGCTGCCTGGATCCGGGTGAGGGGACGAGAGACAAGCCAATGGCGATGCAAGGGATCGAACGCGAGATGCTGGGCCGGGTGGCGGCCGTCTGTCAGGCGGTCACCGCCGAGGTCGGGCGCGCGTACATCGGCCAGCCCGAGACCACCGAGATGCTGCTCACCGCGCTCATGGCGCGCGGCCACGTGCTGCTCGAGGGCGTGCCCGGCGTGGCCAAGACCACGCTGGTGAAGGCGTTTTCGCGCACGCTCGGCTGCAACTTCAAGCGCATCCAGTTCACGCCCGACCTCTTGCCCTCCGACATCACCGGCACCTACGTGCTCGACATGCGCACGAACGCCTTCGTGCTGCGCGAGGGCCCGATCTTCTCCAACATCGTGCTCGGCGACGAGATCAACCGCGCGCCCGCCAAGACCCAGTCCGCGCTGCTCGAGGCGATGCAGGAGCGCCAGGTCACCATCGGCGACCAGACCTTCCCGCTGCCCAAGCCGTTCCTGGTCCTCGCCACCCAGAACCCCATCGAGCAGGAGGGCACCTACCCCTTGCCCGAAGCGCAGGTGGACCGCTTCATGCTCAAGGTGAAGGTGCCCTATCCGACCCGCGACGAAGAGCGGCTGATCATGGACCGGATGAGCGGGCCGGTAACGCCCAGGGCGGAGAAGGTCATCACCCCGGAGCACATCGCCCGCGCCCGCGAGGTGATGCACCTCATCTACGTCGACGACAAGGTGAAGGAGTACATCCTCGACGTGGTGCTGGCCACCCGCGAGCCCGCCCGCTACGGCGTCAAAG
>JBKJOI010000341.1:0-21689 GCA_046595695.1 Haliangiales bacterium
CCGGACCGGCGACCTGGGCCGCCGCCGCCCCGATGGACAGCTCGACTTCCTCGGCCGGCGTGACGGCCAGGTGAAGGTGCGCGGCTACCGCATCGAGCTGGGCGAGGTCGAGGTCGCGCTGGCCGCGCACGCCGACGTCGCGCAGGTGACGGTCCTCGCGCGCGAGGACGAGCCGGGCGACAAGCGGCTGGTCGCCTACGTGGTGGCGCGCGCGGGCGCGCGGCCGAGCACCACGGCGCTGCGCCAGCACGTGCTCGCGCACCTGCCCGAGTACATGGTGCCGTCGGCGTTCGTCGCGCTCGACGAGCTGCCGCGCACGCCCAGCGGCAAGATCGACCGCCGCGCGCTGCCCGCGCCGGGCGGCCAGCGCCCCGAGCTGGCGGTCGCGTTCGTCGCGCCCGCGTCGGAGCTCGAGCAGAAGGTGGCGGACGTGTGGCGCCGCGTGCTCAAGCTCGATCGCGTCGGCGCGGACGACAACTTCTTCGATCTGGGCGGCACCTCGCTGCTCGCGCTCGGCGCCGTGAGCGCGCTGCGGCGCGAGCTCGCGCGCGAGCTGTCTATCGTGAAGCTGTTCGAGCTGCCCACCGTGCGCGGGCTGGTCGCCTTCCTCGCGGGCGCCACCGGCGGCGCCGAGCTCGAGCGCGCGCGGCGGCGCGCCGAGGCCGGCAACCAGCGCGGCGGGCGCGCCGGCGGCGTGGCCATCGTCGGGCTGGCCGGGCGCTTCCCCGGCGCCGCCGACGTGCACGCGCTGTGGAAGAACCTGTGCGACGGCGTCGAGTCGATCCGCGTGTTCGCCGATCACGAGCTGGATCCGCGCGTAGACGCCAAGGCGCCCGGCTATGTCAAGGCGCGCGGCGTGATCGCCGACGCCGACAAGTTCGACGCCGCGTTCTTCGGCGAGAATCCGCGTCTGGCCGAGATCACCGACCCGCAGCAGCGCGTGCTGCTCGAGGTCGCATGGGCCGCGCTCGAGGACGCCGGCCTCGTGCCCGGCACCTACGAGGGCGCGGTCGGCGTGTTCGCCGGCACCGGCAACAACAGCTACTTCCCGATGAACGTGGTCACCCGCCCCGAGCGCATCCGCGGCGTCGGCGAGTTCCAGGCGATGGTCGGCAACGAGAAGGACTACGTCGCCACGCGCATCGCCTACAAGCTCGACCTGCGCGGCCCGGCGATCTCGCTGCATACGGGCTGCTCCACGTCGCTCGTGGCGGTCTGCCAGGCGGTGCGCAGCCTGCTCGATCACGAGTGCGACGCCGCGCTCGCGGGCGGCTGCTCGATCACGGTGCCCGAGGCGAGCGGCGCGCAGTACGTCGAGGGCGCGATGTTCTCGCCCGACGGCCACTGCCGGCCGTTCGACGCCGAGGCCAAGGGCACCCTGTTCTCCGACGGCGCCGCGATGGTCGTGCTCAAGCGCGTCGAGGACGCGACGCGCGACGGCGACCGCATCTACGCGGTGATCCGCGGCGTCGCGCTCAACAACGACGGCGCCAGCAAGGCCAGCTTCACCGCGCCGTCGGCCCTCGGCCAGGCCGCGGTCATCGCGATGGCGCAGGAGATGGCGGGGTTCGACGCCAGCACGATCGGCTACGTCGAGGCGCACGGGACCGCGACGCCGCTCGGCGATCCGATCGAGGTGGAAGGCCTCACGCGCGCGTTCCGGCTGCACACCGCCAGGAGCGGCTTCTGCAAGATCGGCTCGATCAAGAGCAACTTCGGCCACCTCACCGCCGCGGCCGGCGCCGCCGGGCTCATCAAGACCGCGCTGGCGCTGCGCCACAAGGTGATTCCGCCGACCTTGCACTTCCAGTCGCCCAACCCGGCCATCGACTTCGCCAGCACGCCGTTCGTGGTCAACCGCGCGCTGTCCCTGTGGGCCGGCGACGACGGCCCGCGGCGCGCCGGCGTCAGCTCGTTCGGCGTCGGCGGCACCAACGCGCACGTCGTGCTCGAGGAGGCGCCGGCGCCGGCGCCGAGCACGCCGGCCTCGAAGCCGCGCCAGCTGCTGTTGCTCTCGGCCAAGGACGAAGGCGCGCTCGGCCGCGCGGGCGAGGCGCTCGCAGCCCGGCTGGGCGACGAGCCCGGCGACGCCCCGCCGCTCGCCGACTGTGCCTACACGCTGCAGACCGCGCGCACCCGCTTCGGCCAGCGCCGCTTTGTGGTCGCGCGCGACGGCGCCGACGCGGCCCGGGCGCTGCGCCAGCCACCGCCCTTGCGCAGCGGCACCCGCAAGCACGACGGCCGGGTGCCCGAGGTCGCCTTCATGTTCCCCGGGCAGGGCTCGCAGTACGTGTACATGGGCAAGAACCTGTACGCGCACGAGCCGCTCTTCCGCCAGGCGGTCGACCGCTGCGCGACGCTGCTCCAGCCGCTGCTCGGCCGCGACCTGCGCGATCTGCTGTTCCCCGCGCCCGGCGACGTGGCGGCCGCGGAGACCTCGCTCAAGCAGACCGCGCACACCCAGCCGGCGCTGTTCACGATCTCGTACGCGCTCGCGCAGCTCTGGATCTCGTGGGGCGTGCGGCCGGTGGCCATGATCGGCCACAGCGTCGGCGAGTTCGTCGCCGCCTGCCTGGCCGACGTGATGGCGTTCGAGGACGCGATCGCGCTGGTCGCCGAGCGCGGCCGGCTCATGCAGTCGCTGCCCCCGGGCTCCATGGTCTCGGTGCGCGCCGCGGCCGCGGCGGTCGAGCCGCGCCTGCGCGGCGGGGTCGCGCTCGCCGCGTCGAACGGGCCGCAGCTGTGCGTGATCGCGGGGCCGACCGGCGAGATCGACACGATCGTGGCCGAGCTCGGCCAGGAAGGCATCATGTGCCGACCGCTGCACACCTCGCACGCGTTCCACTCGTCGATGATGGACCCGGTGGTCGAGCCGTTCGCCGAGCGCGTGCGCCAGGTGCGCCTGGCACCGCCGCGCGTGCCCTTCGTGTCGACGGTGACCGGCGACTGGATCAGCGCCGAGCAGGCGACCGATCCCATGTACTGGGCGCGCCACCTGCGCCAGCCGGTGCGCTTCGCCGAGGGCGTCGCGACGCTGTGGAGCGATCCGAAGCGCGTGCTGCTCGAGGTCGGTCCGCGCGCCACGTCGGCGACGCTGGCGCGCCAGCAGGCCAAGGATCGCGCGCAGGTCTCGATCGCCTCGCTCGGCGACGGCGCCGAGGACGACGCCGAGTGGGACGCGCTGCTCACCGCCGCGGGTCAGCTGTGGCTCTCGGGCGTCGAGCTCGACTGGGCCTCGTTGCACGCGCCGGATCACCGGCAGCGCGTCTCGTTGCCGGCGTACGCGTTCGCGCGCACGCGCCACTGGCTGGACGCCGCGGCGAGCGTGGCCACGCCCGCCGTCGCCGCCGCACCGGCCGTCACCGCCGCACCTGCTTTCGCTGCTATCACTCCTGCACGTACGGAGATCGAAGTGACCATGACGCCTGCCCCCGCACCAAGACGTGAACGCCTCCTGCCCACGCTGCGCGAGATCATCGAGGACTCGTCGGGCGTGAGCCTGGACGGCACCGATCCGGCCGTAACGTTCATCGAGCTGGGCCTCGATTCGCTGTTCCTGACGCAGGTGGCGCTGACGCTGCAGAAGAAGTTCGGCGTCGACGTCACGTTCCGGCAGCTCATGGAGACGCACCCGACGCTGGACAGCCTCGCCGGTTACCTGGACGGCGCGTTGCCGGCCGACGCGTACCCGGCGCCGGTGGCGGCGGCGGCCGACGCCGTGCCCGTGCCCGTGCCCGTGCCCGTGCCCGCACCGATCGCCGCGCATGCCCCGGCGCCGCAAGCGGCGATCTCGACGTTCGCGGCCGCGAGCGGCACGTTCGTCGAGCAGGTGATCGCGCAGCAGATGGCGCTCATGCAGCAGCAGCTGCAGCTCCTGCAGGGCGTTGCGGTCGCGCCGGCGCCGGTGTACGCGCCCGCGCCCGCCGCGGCGCCCGCCCCCGCCGCGCCCCGTCCGGCCGCGGCGCCCGCTCCCGCCGCCTCCGCCCTCGCCGCTGCGGCCGCCGCCCCGCCCGCCGGCAAGGCTTTCGGCCCCGGCGCGCGCATCGAGACCGCGAAGCAGGAGCTCGCCGCGACGCAGCGCGCCGCGCTCGACGCCTTCATCCCGGCCTACGTGGCACGCACGCGCCGCTCGAAGGAGTTCACCGCCGCGCACCGCCACCACCTGGCCGATCCGCGCGTGGTCTCGGGCTTCCGCCCGGCGACCAAGGAGATCACCTACCCGATCGTCGTCGACCGCTCCAAGGGCTGCAAGCTTTGGGACGTCGACGGCAACGAGTACATCGACATCACCTGCGGCTTCGGCGCCGACTTCCTGGGTCACTCGCCCGACTTCGTGCTCGACGCGGTGCGCGCGCAGATGGAGCGCGGCATCGAGATCGGCCCGCAGCACCCGCTCGCCGGCGAGGTCGCCCAGCTCATCTGCGACATGACCGGCCAGGACCGCGTGATCTTCTGCAACACCGGATCGGAGGCCGTGCTCGGCGCCTGCCGCGTGGCGCGCACCGCCACCGGCCGCGATCTGATCGTCGCGTTCGAAGGCGGCTACCACGGCATCTTCGACGAGGTGGTCGTGCGGGGCACGAAAAAGCTGCGCTCGGTGCCGGCGGCGCCCGGCATCCCCGGCAGCCACGTCGAGAACCTGCTCATCCTCGACTACGACAACCCCGAGTCGCTGCGCATCATCGAGGAGCGGAGCAAGGACATCGCGGCGATCCTCGTCGAGACGGTGCAGTCGCGCCGGCCGTCGCTCCAGCCGCGCGAGTTCTTGCATCAGCTGCGCGCGCTCTCGACCAAGATCGGCGCCGCGCTCATCTTCGACGAGGTCATCACCGGCTTCCGCATCCGCCCGGGCGGCGCGCAGGAGTACTTCGGCATCAAGGCCGACCTGTGCACCTACGGCAAGATCCTGGGCGGCGGCCTGCCCATCGCCGCGATCGCCGGCGTACCGCGCTTCATGGACGCGCTCGATGGCGGCCACTGGCAGTTCGGCGACGACTCGACGCCGCAGGTGGGCGTGACCTACTTCGCCGGCACGTTCGTGCGCCACCCGCCCGCCCTGGCCGCGGCCAAGGCGGCGCTCGAGTACATCAAGTCGCGCGGCCGCGCCCTGCAGGACGAGGTCAACACGCGCGCCGACGGCTTCTGCCGCGCCATGAACGAGCACTTCCGCGCCGTGGGCGCGCCGCTCACGCTCGACAACTTCGGCTCGCTCTTCAAGATCCACCTCGCCGACGATCTGCCCTGGGGCTACATGTTCTGGGCGTACCTGCGCCACCACGGCGTGCACTCGTGGGAGGGCCGTCCGTCCTTCCTGATCGTCTCGCACACCGACGCCGACGTGGCGCGCCTGACCGAGGCGTTCGAGCGCGCGGTCGCCGACATGCAGGCGGGCGGGTTCTTCCCGCGCCTGCCCGGCGCCGTGCCACCGGGACCGAACGGGCCAGGCGGGCCGGGCGGCTCCGGCAGCGGCTCGGGCTCGAGCTCGAGCTCGAGCTCGAACGGCGGGACGCATCGGTCGCCTTCCCCGCTGCCTACCGGGCCGGGCGAGATCTCCGCGATCGGACCGCAGCGCGAGATCTGGGCCTCGACGCGCATGGGCGGCGAGGCCAACCTGGCCTACAACGAGGCCATCGCGGTGCGCCTGCGCGGCCCGCTCGACCCGGCGCGCCTGGCCGAGGGCTACCGCGCGGTGGTCGCGCGCCACGACTCGCTGCGCGCGCGCTTCAGCAGCGACGGCGCCACCATGCACGTCGACGCGCCGGGCGCGCGCGACGTGGACATTCCCTTCGTCGATCTCCGCCCGCTCCCGCCCGCCCAGCGGCCCGCGCGCGTCGCGGCGCTCGCGCACGCCGAGGTGACCGTGCCCTTCGACGTCGAGAACGGCCCGCTCGCGCGCGCGCAGATCATCGCGCTCGCTGACGACGAGCACCTGTTCTTCTTCTCGGCGCACCACATCATCTGCGACGGCTGGTCGACCGCGGTCATCCTGAACGACCTGGGCAAGCTCTACGTCGGCCAGGAGCCGGGCGAGGCCACCCAGTTCGCCGACTACGCGCGCTCGCTGCGCGGCGACGCCGCGCGCGCCGCCGGCGCCGCCGCGGTCGCCTACTGGCTCGAGCAGTTCAAGGCGGGCGCGCCCGCGCTCGAGCTGCCCACCGACCGGCCGCGGCCACCACTGCGCACCTACCGCTCGGCGCGCATCGATCACGAGCTGCCGCGCACGCTGGTCGCCGAGCTCAAGAAGACCGCCGCCAAGCGCGGCGCCAGCCTGTTCGCGATCATGCTGGGCGGCTACGCCAGCCTGTTGCACCGGCTCACCGGGCAGCGCGATCTGGTCATCGGCGTGCCCTCGGCGGGCCAGGCGGTCGCCGGCGAGCACTATCTGGTCGGTCACTGCGTGGGCCTCCTGCCCGTGCGCACGCATGTCGATCCCGCGCGCGGCTTCGCCGACTACCTGGTCGGGCTCAAGAAGACCGTGCTCGACGCGCACGAGCACCAGCAGCTGTCGTTCGGCGAGCTCCTGCAGAAGCTGCACGTGCCGCGCGATCCCAGCCGCGTACCGCTCGTGCAGACGGTCTTCAACGTCGACACCGGCATCGACGACTTCAAGTTCCCCGGCCTGACCGCCGAGCTGATCTCGCACCCGCGCGCGTTCGAGACCTTCGAGCTGTTCGTCAACTGCTCGACGGCCAACGGCCGCTTCGTGATCGAGTGCCAGTACAACACCGATCTGTTCGAGGACGCGACGATCCGGCGCCGCCTGCGCGAGTTCGAGACGCTGCTGCTCAGCGTCGTCGCCGCGCCCGAGACGCCGATCGGCAAGCTGCCCATCCTGACCGCCGGGGATCGCGTGATCATCCACGGCGCCAACGCCACCACCGCGCCCTACCCGCGCACCGCCACGGCCGCGACGCTGGTCGAGGAGCAGGTGGACCGCACGCCCGACCGGATCGCCGCGGTGGCCGCGGGCGTCTCGCTCAGCTACCGCGAGCTCGACCGGCGCGCCAACCGGCTCGCGCACCACCTGACGAAGCTGGGCGTGGGCGCCGACGTGCTGGTCGGCCTCGCCGTCGAGCGCGGCCTCGACATGCTGGTGGCCATGCTAGCGATCCACAAGGCCGGCGGCGCCTACCTGCCGATCGACTCGGAGCACCCAAAGGAGCGCGTCGCCTACGTGCTCGCCGACGCGCGCGCCGCCGTGCTGGTGACGCAGGAGCCGCTGCTCGAGCAGCTGCCGCCGTTCGCCGGCAAGACGGTGTGCGTCGACCGCGACGCCGACGCACGCGCGATCGCCGCCGAGCCCGACACGCGGCCGGCGAAGGCCTCGGCCGCCGAGCACCTCGCCTTCGTGATCTACACCTCGGGCTCGACCGGCAAGCCCAAGGGCGTCGAGGTGCTGCAAGGCGCGGTGGTCAACTTCCTGACCAGCATGGCGCGCACGCCCGGCCTGGGCCCCGACGACGTGGTCATCGCGCAGACGACGCTCGCGTTCGACATCGCGACGCTCGAGCTGTGGCTGCCTCTCACCGTCGGGGCGCGCACCGTGATCGCCGACCGCGAGACCGCGGGTGACGGCACGCGCCTGGCCGAGCTGATCCGCTCGTCGGGCGCGACGCTCCTGCAGGGCACGCCGGCGACCTATCGCCTCCTGCTCACCGCCGGCTGGGAGGGCCAGCCCGGCCTCACCATGATCAGCGGCGGTGAGGCCTTCCCGGCCGACCTGGTGAAGCCGCTGCTCGAGCGCGGCAAGGCGGTGTGGAACCAGTACGGCCCCACCGAGACCACCGTCTACTCGACGGTGTGGAAGGTGCCCGACGCGGCCACGCCGATCGCGGTCGGCAAGCCCATCGCCAACACCACCGTGCACGTGCTCGACGAGGCGATGCAGCCGGTGCCGGTCGGTGTCTCGGGCCAGATCTGGATCGGCGGCGACGGCCTGGCGCGCGGCTACCGCGGCCGCCCCGATCTCACCGCCGAGCGCTTCGTGGCCGATCCGTTCTCGACGGTGCCCGGCGCGCGCCTGTACAAGACCGGCGACGGCGGCCATGTGGCCGAGGACGGCACGATCGTCTACGAGCGCCGCCTGGACACCCAGGTGAAGGTCCGCGGCTTCCGCGTCGAGCTGGGCGAGATCGAGGCCGTGCTCGCGACCCACCCGGCGGTCGCGCAGGCGGCGGCGGTGGTCCACGAGCTGCGCCCCGGCGACGCGCGGCTCTCGATCTATGTGGTCTTCGTGGCCGGCCAGACCGCCACCGCCACCGAGCTGCGCCGCCACCTGCGCGGCCAGCTGCCCGACTACATGATCCCGCAGCACGTGGTCGAGCTGGCGCGCCTGCCGCTCAGCCCGAGCGGCAAGGTCGACCGCAAGGCGCTCGCGCTGCCCGAGACGCTCGCCGGCACGCGTGAGGACGACTTCGTGGCGCCGCGCAACGACGCCGAGCGCGCCGTCGCCGAGCTGTGGCGCGAGCTGCTGGGCGTCGCGCGCGTCGGCGTGCGCGACAACTTCTTCGACCTGGGCGGGCACTCGCTGCTCGCGCTCGAGGCGATCGCGCGGCTGCGTGCGGCCACCGGCCTCTCGCTCGAGCCGCGCGTGATGATCCTGAGCTCGCTCGAGCAGGTCGCGGCGCAGGTCGAGCAGGGCACGCGCGCGAGCGCCGGCGGAGCCGACGCGGCCGGCCTGCCGCGCGCCAGCCGCGCCGTCGGCACGCCTTTGCCCGGCGCGCCCGCGCAGACCGGCGGCGACGACCGCAGCGGACCGGGCGCGTTCGGGCTGCTCAAGCGGCTCAAGGACAGCTTGCTGGGATGAGCGCCCACGCCCTGCTCTTCGGTCAGTCGGCGAGCCCGCTGCACGGCGTCTACCACGCGCCGATGGGCGTGGCGCGCGATCGCGCCGTGCTCGTCTGCCCGCCGTTCCTGCACGAGAACGTGCGCGCCCACCGCGTGCTGCGTCAGCTCGCGCAGCGGCTCGCGCGCGCCGGCCACCCGGTCCTGCGCTTCGACCCGCACGGCGAGGGCGACTCGTCGGGCGACGACGGCGCCGGCGACGTCGAGCGCTGGGTCGACGACGTCCGCACCGCGGCCGAGGAGCTGCTCGACAACTCGGGCGCGCGCCGCCTCGCCATCGTGGGCGTGCGGCTGGGCGCGAGCGTGGCCGCGCTGGCCGCCGCGCGCGGGCTCAGCGTCGACCGCCTGGTACTCTGGGATCCGGTGCTCGACGGTGCGCGCCACCTGCGCGCGCTCGACGGCATGCACGCCGCCATGCTGCGCGATCCCGCCCGCTTCTCGGCGCCGCGCCACGGCGGTGCCCACGAGCTGCTCGGCCACTGCTTTCCCCAGCCGCGGCGCGCCTCGATCGCTGCCGTGGATCTGTGCGTGGCCGCGGCCAAGCTGCGCGCGCGCAAGGTGACGGTGATCGCCTCCTCGGCCAACAGCGCCAGCGACGACGCGGCCGCGAGCGGCTTCTGCGCGGCGCTCGCGGCGGCGGGCGTGGCCGCGCAGCGTCAACGGGTCTCCGCGCTGCCGGCCTGGGACGACCTCGCGCGGCTCGAGGAGACCATCCTGCCCGGCGAGCCGCTGCTCGCCGCGCTCGCCACCGCGGTGGAGGCGGCGTGATCCAGCGCCCCTCGGATTCAGGGAGCGATCGCGGGCCGCCGCCAGCGCCCGCGCCGGTCCCCGTACGCCTGAAGGAGCGCGTGTGCTCGTTCGGCGGCGCGGCCGTGACGCTCGCAACGGCGTCCGCACCGATGTTCGCCATCGAGACCGAGCCCGCCACGGGCACGCCGCGCGCGTCGATCGTGTTGCTGAACTCGGGGCTCGTGCACAAGGTCGGGCCGTTTCGCTTCGGCGTCGAGCTCGCGCGCCACCTGGCGCGTCTGGGTTACCGCGTGCTGCGCTTCGATCAGAGCGGCATCGGCGAGAGCGACGCACGCGCCGATCAGCTGTCGCTCGAGGGCCGCATCGTCGGTGACGTGCGCGCCGCGGTCGACTTCGCGGCGGCGCGCCCCGACGCTGGCAAGATCGTCGTCGTGGGGCTCTGCTCGGGCGCGGTCAACGCGCACCTGGCGACCGCCGACGACGAGCGCATCGCCGGCACGATCATGTTCGACGGCTACGCCTACCCGACGCTGGGCTTCCAGCTGCGCTACTACGGCGAGCGGCTCGCCGATCCTCGGCGCGTCGCCGGCTTCCTGCGCCGCAAGACCCAGACCCTGGTGCGCCAGCGCGCCGGCTGGCTGCTCTTGCGCGCGGCGCGCGCCGTCGAGGGCGTGCCACTGCTGCGCGGGCGCATCTTCGGCGAGGTCGCCGAGGACGCCGCGGCCTCGGCCGCGCCCGCCGCACCGTCGGCGGTGTACCTGCAGGAGTTCCCCGCGCGCGCGCGCGTCGAGACCGACCTGCGCAAGATCGTCGGCCGCGGCACGCGCCTCCTGTTCGTCTACACCGGCGGCGCGCACGCCTACCTGAACTACGCCGACCAGCTCCAGGACGCCTTCCCGCAGGTCCCGTTCGCCGGCCGCATCGACGTCGAGCTCCTGTCCCGCGCGGATCACACGTTCGCGCTGCGCGAGGACCGCGACGAGCTGTTCGCGCTGGTGGGCCGCTGGCTGGTGGAGCGCTTCTAGTCGACTTCTAGTCGGACGGTGTCGGCAGGAGTGGCTTCGGCACATACTTCTGGAAACGATCCGGAACGATGCTCGCGAGCAGGTCCTGGAAGTACACCACCGCGACGAAGTAACCCAGGTCGTCGACGACACCGCCGAGCGGCGCGACCACCGACGCCCGCACGGTGACGTTGTAGAGGAAGCTCAAGCTCACGTAGCCGCCCGCCCCCCAGGAGTTCTCGTCGCCGTCGGCGACATCCCAGACCGACGCGCCCGCGCGCTGCGCCAGCGCGCCGGCCGAGAGCGTCGTGATCGCGATGGGTGCGTCGGTGAGGTAGTAGCTGATCCCGAGCCAGCCGAAGAGGTTCTGGGCCGCGCCGCCGAAGGCCGCCGAGCCACCCACGTCGAGGTACCACCTGGGCAGGAAGTCGCTGCGCCAGCCGCCGTCGGGTCGCTTCACCGGGTTTGTCTTCGTGAACGCGACCTGGTAGACGAAGCCAGCGCCCAGGATGGGTTGCACGTCGTCGCCCACGACGCCGAGGGTGGCGTCGACGACCAGTAGCTTGAAGCTGGGGCGGATGGGCAGCACGGGCGTGACCTGCACATCCCGGCACTCGTGGGTGACGCGGTCGCACCCTGAGCCACACTCGTCGTTCTCCACGCACGGCTGGCACGTGCCCGCCGTGCCGGGCGCGATGAGGTCGGGGTCGAGCGTTCGATCGACGACGCAGCCGAGCTTGCCGCAGTGGTCGCTGACCTCCTGCTTCCAGGTGCACGTCGCGGGCTCGTCGGCGCGCGCCCCCCGCACGGGCAGGAGCAGCGTCGCGACGCCCACGAGCGCGGCGAGGTTTGCGCGGTTCATTGGGCGAAGAACGTCCTGACCTCGGTCGCGATCACCGGGTCGCAGCACATGACGAAGTGACGCGCGGTCGGCGCCCCGAACGAGTTGCTGTTGGCGCGCTCCTCGTCGTTGCCCATCCAGCGGCTGGTCTCCTCGGGGACGCGCCCGTCGCCGGCCTCGCTCCCCGCGAGCGTGAGCTTCCGGTGGTCCTCGATCACGACGTGGTTCCTGGTCTCGTGGGCGCGCGAGTAGACGATGCGTTTCTTCACGTTGCGCATCTCGGCGAGCGGGTTGCGCAGGTAGGCCCGGCGCGTGGTGCGCGCGCGCGCCAGCATCGTGGGCGTGAGCGCGAGCTCGCCCAGGCCCTCCCACGTGCGATCGTCCATCAGGTTGTAGGAGGCCTCGCGCGTGGCCGCACCCTCCTGGAGCCGCACGCTGCCCGGCCACACCGGCAGCATCTGGTGCAGCGCCGGCCAGGTGCGCAAGATGCGCCGGCACGCCGCTTGGTACGGCCCGGTGAGCTCCTCGGCGTTCACCAGCGCATCGACGACCGCGAGCGTGCCGTGCAGCGGCGTGCCCACGAGGGCGACGTGGCTCACCAGCTGCGCGAACGCCTCGGGGTCGTCGCCGTGCTCCTCGGCGTAGCGCTTCGAGGCGGCAACGATGAGCAGCCCACCCTGCGAATGGCCCATCAGGCGCCAGCGCTGCCCGCCCGGCTGATTCGCGATCAGGTAGCTGAGCAGTCGCTCGGCGGAGTCGCGCAGGTCGCAGCGCCAGTCGTAGTGGAAGCTATCGAAGCCGTTCGCGAACTGGTTGTACGCGACCATGAGCGGCGCGCCCGCGGCGATCGCGCCGCCCGGCTTGAGCGTGCTCCTGCTGGGCGTCCACGCGACCGCGTCGGCGTACTCCATCGACAGGCACTCCTCGAGCCGGTCGGTGCTCACCCCGCAAGACTCCAACCGATCGAAGAGGCCCTTGCCCTCTGCCCACGCCGTGACCTTGGCCGCGAACGGCCAGCCCACGTCGACGCCATCGAGCAGGAGCTTGCTACCGCCCGTGCCCGGCACCAGGAGATCCGCCATGTCACACCTCCCCCCGGAATAGGCATTACAAGGAAGTCCCACATAGCAATAGTGGGTAATCACAACCCGGGCAGCGCGACGCGACAGGGATCACAAAATGGCCGTCGGACGCCACCTGGTCCATCTGGGTAGCGTTCGCAGTCTGGCATTCTCCACTGGACGCGCTCGCGCGGCCGCGCGTCGTGTGGGCTTCGCTGAAGGGGACTGCGCGGGGGGCGCGCGGCGCCACCTCTTGCGGGCACGTGTCCTCTGCCGGCTCCGCCGCCGACTTCGAGCGCCCCGTCGGTGAGCATCAGCAGCAGCAGCAGCAGCAGCAGCAGCAGCGCGCCGTGGCGCAATGGCCCGTGCGGCTTCCTACAGCTCGAACTTGCGCGCCTCCTGCACCTGCGCCACGACGTCCAGGTCGGGCAGCCTGGGCCACACCCCGCTCACGCGCTCCTTGAAGCTGAGCGCCGCTCCGACACCGATCAGGTAGGCGAGCACCGCCTTGGACTTGAGCGGGCTCTCGTCGCGGCGGCGCGCATACTGGTCGCCCAGGAAGGCGCGCCAGTTGGCAGCGCATAGCTGATCGTAGCCGAGCGTGATCGACACCGACAACATGCGCGTCGTGTGCCACCAGCCGCAGGGCATGAACAGCGTGTCACCCGGCTCGAGGGTGAAGCGGGTCGCCTGCGCCTGCTTGAACAGCGGGAACTTGGCGTAGTCAGGCGTCATCGGCGTCTCGACCGTCGAGTGGTCCGGGGTCTCGACGTCCGGGTACAGGTACTTGCCCTGGTCTGGCGCGAACAGGAGGAACTCCTTCTCGCCGTAGATCTGGGTCAGGTACGAGAGCAGGTGGTGCACGTCGTAGTGCAGGTACGGGAAGCCGCTGCCGGGGCCGCCGATGAAGAGATCCAGGAAGTGGCTCTCCTGCGGGAAATGTTTCGGCAGGAGGCGCGTGCGCAGCCGATCGGGCATCGCGTACGGCATCTCCGGGCTCACGTCGGCGAGCAACTCGGGGAACGCGGTCGGCACATCGACGTTGCGCAGGTAGCGCGCCGGGCGCTGCTCGCTCGAGGCGCGCACCTCGTCGATGAAGTCGCCCAGCCGGGTCGGCTGGTCCTCGACGCGCACCAGCTTGTTGCCATGCGTCGCCTTGAACCACTCGGGCGTCCAGTCGCGCGCCTTCCAGTGGCGCACACTGTCCTCGATGATCACCGGCCGGAGCGGGATGAGGTACTCGTGGATGAAGTCCCGGCGGGTCAGGTTCTTGCGTCGGTCGAGCATCGCGTCGAACGTTACCGCCGGACTCGGCCCCCGTGCAACCAGTAGCGTTTCGCGAGCGCTTCGTGCGTTTTCGGCCTGCCCACCGCTAGATGCCTGACGGCCACGTGCGGGAGCGATCCCGCGCCTCCCACGGGTTTCGCCCGGTTACGCAGCGCGCGCGGTCGCACGCTTCTTGCTCTGCTCGAGCCCGGGCTTTGGAGGTGTGACATGCGAATCGGAATCGGCGGCCACATGGCCGCACTGGGACTGGTGTGTCTCGATAGCGTGCTGGCCGCGGCCTGCGGCAGCGCGCGCACGGAGGTGCTCGTCTTCCGCGTGGCGCGCGTGGAGGTCGCGCCCGCGACGTTTGCCGGCAGCGCGCGGGTCGTCCTCGACGCCGCGCGCGCCTACCCGGCGCCGGGCGGTGACCGCGCCGCGCCGGTCTCGCTGACGGCCTCGGACGGCACCGGCCTGCGCCTCGTCGAGCTGGACGCGCGCGCCGCGGTGGAGGGGCCGCTCGCCTTCACCGAGCTGCACCTCACCTTCGAGAACCCCGAGGACCGCACGCTCGAGGGCCGCTTCGCGCTCGCGCTGCTTGAGGGCGCCGCGGTCACGCGCCTGGCCATGAGCGAAGGCGGCGCGTGGCACGAGTCGGAGGTCGCGCCCATCATCCGCGGCCGCGAAGCCTACGAGTCGACGATGCACCGGCGCGTCGACCCCGCGCTCGCCGAGCTGGCGCCCGACGGTCGCCTGGTGGCGCGGGTCTTCCCCATCCCGGCGCGCGGGCGCAAGCGGCTGATCGTCTCGTACGTGCACGAGCTGCGCGCGCAGGGCGCGGCGTACCGGCTGCCGCTCGACGGCCTGCCGGTCGTGGAGCGGCTGCGCGTGAACGTCGCCATCGACGGGCGCGTGGTGCGCATGGCCGAGGACGGCCGGGCCCCGAGCGCCGACTTCGAGGCCGCGGTGCCCAGCTCGCACGCCGCGGTCGGCGTGCGCACCGGCGGCCTGGCGGTCGCGCGCCTCGCGCCGCTCGTCGGTGGCGCCGCCGAGCCGATGCCCGCGCTCACCATCCTGTTCGACACCAGCGCCTCGCGGGTGTGGCACTTCCGCCGCGACACCTTGCGCCTGGACGCGCTGGTGCGGGCGCTGGGCGAGCGCTTCGGCGGCGAGCTGCCGCTGCGCGTGATCGCCTTCGATCAATCGGTCGAGACCATCTTCGACGGGCACGCGGGCGGCTGGGATCACGCCGCCGTCGATCGCCTGCTGGTGCGCCGGCCGCTCGGCGCCTCCAACCTGGCCGGGGCGCTGGCGCACGCCGCCGGCACGCGCCAGCGCGGGCGCCTGCTGGTGTGGAGCGATCTGATCGCCACCGCGGGCGCGTCGTCCCCCGCCGAGCTCGCCGCCGCGGTCGCCGGGGCCGCGGCGTTCGAGCGCGTCGACGTCGTGCTCGCCGACGGTGGCCAGGAGAGCGAGCGGCTGGCGCGGCGCCTGGTCGCCGGGCTGCGCGAGCAGGGCGGCGTGGTCCTGCGCCCCGAGCTCGCAGCCGCGGAGATCGCGCGCCGCCTGGCCCTGCGCGCGGCCTCGGGCGTGCAGGTGTCGGCGCCGGGCGCGCGCTGGGTCTACCCGGCGCGCCTCGACGGCGTGCAGGACGGCGACGAGCTGCTGGTCTACGCCGCCTTCGACGCCGGCGCGGCGCCCGCGGTCGGCGCGCCGCTCGCGCTCACCCTCTCCGGCACGCTCGATGCGCGCCACGAGCTCGCGCTGGCCCCGGGCGCCGCGCCGCTCGTGGCCGCCGCGCACGCCGCGGCTCGGATGTCCGAGCTCGAGGCCCGCGGTGACGCCGCACACGCCGAGATCGTCGAGCTGTCGAGCCGCTCGCACGTGCTGTCGCGCCGGACCGCGTTCGTCGTACTCGAGAGCGATGCCGACTACGCGCGCCTCGGCATCGCGCGGCGCACGCCCGGGGCGCTGCTGGTGGTCGGCAAGTCGGGGCTGCGCGTGGTGCCGCGTCGGGTGGCGCCCCGGCCGGTCGACAAGCCGCTGCCCGACGCGAGCCGGGAGGGCCGGGCGAGCGTGCGCGGTACCGTCGTCGACCGCGCAGGCGGGGCGCCGGTCGCCGACGTGACCGTCGTCGCGACCTCGCCGTCGCTGATCGGCGCAGCGAGCGAGCTGACCGACGCCCGCGGCATGTACCGGATCGAGCGGCTCCCCGACGGGGACTACCAGCTCACGTTCTACTACGGCGAGATCAGGGTGAGCACGCCCGCGCGGCTGGCCGCAGACAGCGAGGCGCAGTCGGACATGGCCATCGACATGGCGAGTGGCGGCGACGAGTTCATCGAGCTCCAACAGCGGTCGCCCACCATCGACGTCGGGTCCACGAGCTCCGGCGGGACGAGCTCGACGACCCCGTTCGTCAAGCATGTGCCGCTCGCCGCTGTCTCGCGCAGTGGCGACGGCGGCGCCGCCGCACCCGAGGCCGGCGTGGTCGGATCGGCGCCGCCGGCCGCGACCACCGCGACCAGCGCGCCGCCCGCTGACGACGACGCGCCGGCGCTCGAGCCGCGACCGTCGGCACAGACCGACGACGACGCGCTCGCCGCCGCGCTCGCCCGCCACGCCGCGCGCCCTGACGATCCGGTCGCGCTGCGCGCGCTCGGCGAGGCGCTCGCCGCGCGCGGCAAGACCGCGCTTGCCGCGCGCGTCTACGGCTCGCTCCTCGATCTGTACCCGGCGCGTGGCCGGCCAGTGGCTCGAGCCGCTCGGTGCCACCGGCGCCGACCTGGCGCTCGACGCCTACGCGCGCGCGCTCCACGTCCGGCCCGATCACGCCACCGGCTACCGCATGGCGGCGTTCGCGCTGGCCCGGCGCGGCCGTCACGCCGAGGCCTTCGAGCTGGCGGCGCGCGCGCTCACCGTGCGCTTCCCGGCCGGGCGCTTCGCCGGCTTCAGCGAGGTGGTGCGCCAGGATCTGGGCGTGCTCGGCGCCGCGTGGGCGGCGGCCGAGCCGGCGCGCCGGGCCGCCCTCGAGCAGCGACTCGCGCGCCTGGGCGGCTCGCTCGAGCAGGCGCCCTCGATGCGCATCGTGCTGACCTGGGAGACCGACGCCAGCGACGTCGATCTGCACGTCTTCGACGAGGCCGGCCACGAGGCCAGCGCGCGCGCACCCACCCTGCCCGACTATGGCGGCACGCTGCTCGCCGACGTCGACAGCGGCTACGGTCCCGAGGTGTTCGTGATCGACTCGCCCGACGCCTTTCCCTACCGCGTCGAGGTCCACATCCAGGATCGCGGCGCCACCGGGCTGGTGCTCGGGCGCGTCCAGATCGTGGGCCACGACGGTCGCGGCAAGCTCAGCTTCGACGACCGGCCGTTCGCGGCCGCCGCGCATCAGCTGATCGTGGATCTCGGCAGCATCGACTCGGCCAGGAGCGCGAACGCGAGCCCGACCGCGTACGCGACCAGGTCCCAAGGATCGAAGGTGGTGCCCAGCGCGGTGGAGGCGACCGCGCCGCGCGAGAGCGCCGCGCCGGCGAGCTGGTAGAGCTCGAGCCCGAGCGCGAGGCTCGCGATCGCCAGGACGCGGCCCGCGCGCGACGCGAAGCCCGCGGCGCCGAGGAGGAAGTAAAGGAACGCCACGACCAGCACGTCGCCCACGGTGCCGCGCACGAAGCGCTGCCCGGGTCCGCCGTAGATCAGCACCCCCAACCCGAGGACGAACGCGACGAACGCGGCACTCGCCAGGCGGAGGCGTGGGGAGGCAGCGGTCGGCATTCCGCTACTACGTCTCAGGCAGGCGGAATCGTCCCGAGCAGGTTCTGCGCGACGCGCAGGCGGTACCTCGCCGTCGAGCGGAGGTCGTCGATGGGCGTGATCTCGCCGGCCAGCGCGACCTGCGCCCCGGCCGCGTCGTCCGCCACCAGCGCGGCCTCGGTGCGCGGGCAGCGCAGCACCACCGGCCCGACGCCACCGAAGGCCACGCGCGCCGCGAGCGCCTTGCCGGTCGGGTCGCGGTCGACGCACGCCGCCATGCACACCTTGGAGATTGCCTGCGCTCGCCGCGGCCCGACCTTCCGGTAGACGTGCGTGCGCAGCGTGGCGCCGTCGTCGATCAGGCGCGGCAGCCGCAGCCGCGCGATCAGCTCGCCGGGTGCGAGCACGGTCTGCTTGTAGCCGGTGTGGAAGGCCGCGTACGCGACCCAGCGCGAGCTCGTCGCCGAGACCAGCTCCACCGCCGCGTCGTAGGCGAGCAGCGCGGGCGTCGAGTCGGCGGCCGGCGACGCGTTGGCCAGGTTGCCGCCCAGCGTGCCGCGGTTCTGGATGGCCAGCCCGCCGGTCTCCGACGCGGCCTGCACCAGCATCGGGAACTCCTGGCGCAAGGTCGGGTGCGCCTGCACCTCGGTGTACGTGGTCAGCGCGCCCAGCGTGACGAACGCGGCGTCGACCGCGATGCCGCGCAGCTCGGTCAGACGCCACAGCCCGAGCAGGCGGTGGTGCGTGAGCCGATCCATGGCGTAGAGCACCATGAGATCGGTGCCGCCGGCGAGCGGCCGCAGCGTGGGATCGGCGGCGAGCGCGGCGAGCGCGGCGGCGAGCGTGGCCGGCGCGGTCAGCCCGTAGGCGCGCGCATCGGCGCGCACTAGCTCCGCTCCTTGCGCACCGCGGCGACCACCGACTCGAAGATCTTCATGTAGCCGGTGCAGCGGCACAGGTTGCCGGCGAGCCCGACGCGGATGTCCTGCGCGCTCGGCTCGGGGATACGCTCGAGCAGATCGACGGCGGCCAGCAGCATGCCCGGCGTGCAGATCCCGCACTGCGCGCCGCCGTGCACCAGGAACGCCTGCTGCACCGCGTGCAGCGTGCCGTCCGCGGCGGCGAGGCCCTCGACGGTCGTGATCGTGCAGCCCTCGGCCTCGAGCGCGGGCACCAGGCAGGTGTTCACCAGCGCGCCGTTCAGGCGCACCGCGCACGCGCCGCACTCGCCCTCGCCGCAGCCTTCCTTCGTGCCGGTCAGCCCCAGGTCCTCGCGCAGCACGTCGAGCAGGCGCGCCATCGGCGGCACGTCGGCGGCCACGGCGCGGCCGTTCACGATGAAGCGCAGGCTCACGCGCGCGGCTCCGCGCCGGTGCCGAGGAGGTCGTCCATGATCCGCTCCGGCGTCATCGGCACCACGCACGCCGCCGCGCCGCAGGCGTCGAAGATCGCGTTCGCGATCGCCGGCGCCGGCCCGTCCATGGGCAACTCGCCGATACCCTTGGCGCCGCCGCCCGGGCCGAACGGCCAGGGCAGCTCGGCGAACAGCGCGCGGATCGGCGGAATGTCCACCGTGGTCGGGATGATGTAGTCGGTGAAGCGGTTGTTGGCCATCTTGCCGTCCTTCCAGACGACGTTCTCGTACAGCGCCCAGCCGATGCCCTGGGCCACGCCGCCCTCGATCTGGCCGGCCGCGAGCACCGGGTGGATCACCTTGCCGCACTCCTGCAGCGCCACGAAGTCCTCGACGCGCGCCTCGAAGGTGGTCGCGTCGACCGCCACCTGCGCGACGTAGACCGCCCAGGAGTACGCGCCGTAGGCGTCGCCCACGAAGTGGACCTCGTCCCACTGCACGTAAGGCGGCTGCCGGTACTCGACGACCGCGCGCAGCGGCCCGATCTCGGCCACGTGCGCGCGCACCGCCGCCGAGAGCGCCGCGCCATCGAAAGGCTCGATCAGGCGACCCGACGCGACCAGCGTCTGGCGCAGGCCGCGCGCGGCGTCCTCGACCAGCTTGCCGACGATCGTGCAGGTGCGCGACGCCACCGTCGGGCCGCTGTTGGGCACCAGCGCGGTGTCGGGCTGCGCGATGTCGATGAGGCTCTCGTCGATGCCCAGCGCGTCGGCGGCGATCTGCGCGAAGATCGTGTTGGTGCCCTGGCCGATCTCGGTCGAGGCCGCGCGCACCAGGATGCGTCCGTCGGCGGTGCCGTCGACCCCCACGATCGAGGCCAGGTGCTTCTCGCCCGAGCCGGTGAAGCCGGTGCCGTGCAGGAAGGTGGCCACGCCCAGGCCGCGGCGGATCGGCCCGCCCGCGGCGTTCTCGACGGCGAAGCGCGCGTGCTTCTCCTTCCAGCCGGAGGCGGCGAGCGCGTCGTCGAGCAGCGCCGACAGATCGATGTCCTCGCGCACCAACTGCCCGGTGGCGAGCGTGCCGCCCTTCTTGACGAAGTTCTTGCGCCGCAGCTCGACCGGCGACACGCCCAGGCGCGCCGCGACGACGTCCAGGTGGCGCTCGAGCGCGAAGATGCTCTGCGGCGCGCCGAAGCCGCGGAAGGCGCCGTGCGGCGGTGTGTGCGTGAGCACGGCGCGGCCGCGCACGCGCACGTGCTCGAGCGCGTACGGCCCGGCCGCGTGGATCGTGCCGCGCGACAGCACCACCTGCGACAGCGTCGCGTACGCGCCGCCGTCGATCACGAAGTCGATGTCGAGCGCGACCAGCGTGCCGTCCGGGCGCGCGGCGGTGCGCACGCGCGTGCGCGACGGGTGCCGCTTGGTCGCCGCGACCATGTCCCCGGCGCGGTCGTAGACGAGCTTCACGCGCCGGCCGCCCGCCTTGCGCGACAAGAGCGCGGCGTGCGCCGCGATCATCGACGGGTACTCCTCCTTGCCGCCGAAGCCGCCCCCGGTCTCGAGCTGCACGATGCGCGTCTTCTCGGCGGGCAGGTCGAAGAGCGGCATGAGCGCCTTCTGCACGTAGTACGGGCACTGCAGCGAGCCCCACACCGTCACGCCGCCCGCGCCCTTCACGTCGTACTCGGCGATCACGCCGTTCGGCTCGATATAGAGCTGCTCCTGCGCGCCGGTCTCGTAGTCGCCCTCGGTAACGATCACGTCGGGCGCGGCGAACGCGGCGGCGACGTCGCCCTTCTTGATCCAGTACTCCTTGAGCAGACACGCGGGCCCGGCGGCGAGCGCGGCGGCGATCGAGAGCACGGCCGGCAGCGGCTCGTAGTCGATCTTCACCAGGCCACGCGCGCGCTCGCAGAGCGCCTTGTCGGCATGCGCGAGCAGCACCACCGCCTCCTCGGCGTGATGGAACTCCTCGGCGGCGAGGCACGGCTGATCGTCGACGATGAGATGGATGCAATTGCGCCCGGCGTCGATGTCGGCGGCGGTGACGACGACGATCTCGTCCCAGGGCACGCCCGGCTCGAAGCGGAGGCCGGTGATGCGGCCACGCGGCGCCGGGCTACGCACGGTCACGCCGTGCAGGATCGCGGCGAAGTGCACGTCGTCCACGTAGCGCGCCGCGCCGGTGAGCTTGCCGACGCCTTCCTTGCGCCGGACGTCAGGGTTACCGACCAGGGGCTTTCGCATGAGCCGGTGACTATAGCGTCAGTGCTGGTGGGTGTGGCCGTCGTGCGCGCCGGCCGCAGCTTCGTGCGCGTGCGGCGCTGCGTCGGACGGGCGCTGCGTCGCAGGTCCGGGCTCGGCGGCATGCCCGTGCCCGTGATGATCGTGACGGTGTAGCGCGAGGTGCATGAGCGCGCCGCAGACCGCGGCCTGCAGGAGGCCCGCCCAGGTGCCCTCGAGCGTCTCGTGCAGCCCGGCGCCCGCCGCGTAGCCGGCGATGGTACCGGCGGCCAGCACCGCGATCCCGGCGAGCGCGCCGCGCACGCCGTGCAGCGGACGGAGCATGAGCCACACCGTCAACCCGACCGGCACCCGGTGCAGCACCAGCGCCGAGAGCAGGAGCGCGCCGCCCTCGCTGCTGGTGGCGAGCGCGACACCGTCGAGGGTCTCGTGCATGGCGAAGCCGAAGAAAGCGAGCCACGCGGCCGCGGCGTCGGCGCGCTCGGCGCGCTCGCGCAGCGCGCGCTCGACCAGGTAGAGCGTGAGCCACGCGGCCACGGCCACCGGCAGCGCGGGCCAGCCGGCCTCCTCGTA
>JBKJOI010000355.1:0-9661 GCA_046595695.1 Haliangiales bacterium
CGTACTCGGGCAGCAGCTCGAGTACGCGCTCGGCACGCTATCGCCCGACGAGGCGGCGCGCGTCGAGCGAGCGCTCGCCCAGGATCCGTCGCTGCGCGAGGAGCTGCGCGGCTGGCAGGAGACGGTCGCGACGCTGGCCATGGCGCTGCCGGCCGAGCCGGTCACGTCCGACCTGTGGTCGCGCGTCGCCGCCTCGCTGGACAGGCCGCGGCCGTTCGCGGCGTTCACCGCGCGCGTCGCGGCGGCGCTCGACGTCGCCGAGGACTTAGCGCGCCGGCTGCTCGACGGCATCGACCTCGCTGCCTCGTGGGTCACGGGCCCCGCGCCGGGCGCGCGCCTCTACCATATCGAGCCGGGGCCGGCGATCCTCGCGGTCGGCGGCATCGCTGGCTTCGTGAAGATGGCGCCGGGCGCGACCTTCCCGCGCCACCTGCACGTGGGCGCCGAGCACGTGATCGTCCTGCAGGGCGGCTTCCGCGACGAGGACGGCACCGACGTGTTCGCGGGCGAGGACAACCGCAAGCCGGGCGGGACGAGCCACGCGTTCGTCGCGCACGCAGGCGAGGAGCTGATCTACTTGGCCGTGATCCGCGGCAAGGTTGACTTCGGCGACGGCTTCGAGCTGTAAGCGTTAGGACCGGGAGGGAGAGGCGCCTACGCGGCGCGGCCGGCCTTGCCGGCCTGCTCGCGCTGCACACGCGCGACCCGCTCCTCGTAGGCGCGTCGGACGATGTTCACGTCGTCCATGAAGTGCGGGATCTCCTCGAGCAGGAGCGCCTGTGGACCGTCGCACAGCGCCAGCTCGGGGCGCGGGTGCACGTCGACGAGCACCATGTTGGCACCCGCGATGATCGCCTGCGCGGTCACATGGTGCACGTCAGAGAGCCCGTCAGGCGCGATGCCACGGCGGCCGACCGAGTGCGACGGATCGATGCACACGGGCAGGCGCGTCAGCCGTTTCACCACCGGCACGTGCGCGAAGTCGACGAAGTTGCGGTGCGGATCGCCGAGGTTGGTCTTCATGCCGCGCAGGCCGAAGACGATGCGCGTGTTGCCGCCGGCGGCGAGGTACTCGCACGCGTTCAGCGACTCCTCGAGCGTGATGCCCATGCCGCGCTTGAACAGCACCGGGAAGTCGGACTGCGCGCCGACCGCCTTGAGCAGCTCGAAGTTCTGCGCGTTGCGCGTGCCGATCTGCAGCATGACGCCGGTGGAGTTACCGGTCTGCGCGAGCGCCTTGCGGATCTCCTCGACGTGCGCCTCGTGCGTCACTTCCATCGCGATGATCTTGATGCCGTGCTTGCCCGCCGACTCGAAGAGCCAGGGGAGGCACGTGCCGCCCAGGCCCTGGAAGTCGTACGGGCTGGTGCGCGGCTTGTAGGCGCCGGCGCGCGTGGTCACGATGCCATTCTTGGCCAGCGCCGCGAAGGTCATGTCGACGTGCTCGAGCGTGTCGACGGCGCAGAGCCCGGCGAACACGTGCAGCGTGTCCTGCGACAGGCGCACGCCGTTATACTCGAAGCCGGTCGAGTCTTGCTGCGCCTCGTGGCGGCCGATCGAACGGTACTTGTCCTTGATGCGGACGACGCGCTCGACGATCTCGTTCTCCTCGAAGATCTGCGTCGGGACGATCGCCGTCTTGCCGAGCAGGTAGATCTCGGTGAGCGAACGGGACTGGCCCTGGATGCGATGGATGCGCGTCGAGACGCCCGGGTGACGTTCGGCGAGCGCAATGAGCTGGGCCACCTCCGGCGACTCCGGAGAGACGTCGGCCTTGAGCACGATGATCATGACGGCGGATACTAGCTCAGGGTGACGCGTCGCGTCACCACCATGATTAAACGCGGGTAACTATGATGCTTATTGAACGTTTCGCGGGCCGCGAACGGGTCCGCGGAGGAAGCTCAGCGGCCGCGGATGCGCGCGAGCACGGCGCGCGCGGTGGCCGACAGACCATCGGGGTCGAGCGCGGCCTCGAGGCTGCGCAGTGACGCCGTGGCGTCGAAGGCCTCGAGCCGGGCGGCCTCGTCGAGATCGAGCCACGCCGGATCGGTGAGCACGCGGCCGTCGGCGGCGCGGGCGCGGAACGCGGTGGTGGCGGCGGCGACGAGCGCCTCACGCTCGCGACGATCGGTCTTCATCGGGAGCCTCCCGTGAGCGCGAAGACGTCGATGCCGCGCTTCTTCAGGCACTCGGCGAGCAGGCGCCGCGCGCGGGTAAAGTTCTGCAGGAAGGTGTTGAGCGTCATGCCCAGGCCGCGCGCGAGCACCGCGTCGGGCTGGTCGCCGACCGCGAGCAGGCGCGCCAGCAGCGCGGCTGCGGGCTGCTTCGGCAGATGCTCGCGGCACGCGATGATCGCGCCGCGCAGGAACGGATCCGGGGGCGCGGCTGGCTGCGGGTCGGGAGTTTCGGCGTGACCTTCGGCGTCGATCGTGGTTTCGCCGCGCCGGCGCCGGGTCTCCGAGATCCGCCGTGCGCATCAAGAGCCTACTCCGTGAATTGCTGGGATTGGAAGAC
The DNA here is from genome assembly GCA_046595695.1 of Haliangiales bacterium. Lineage (GTDB taxonomy): Bacteria > Myxococcota_A > Polyangia > Haliangiales > SHYZ01 > JBKJOI01. The sequence goes on from JBKJOI010000355.1 coordinate 2,518, forward strand.
ACCCGCATCGTCGATGTGTCGTTCGACGAGGAAGGCCTCGTCGTTGACATCAAGCCGACGTGGCGACGGCCTCGCTGCTCCGAGTGCGGGAAGCCTTGCGGCAGCTACGACCGGCAGCGCGGCCGAACCTGGCGGCATCTCGACCTCGCCGGCATGCCTACCTGGCGCAGCGCTGCGACCAGAGCACGGTGGGCGGGCTGATGCGGGTGGCCTGGGAAACCGGCGCCCCTTCGAGGACGGCCCAGCTCGCTACCGTTCGACGGCCCGCATGAGACCTGCCGCCTCGAAGGACCCGGGGGGCCTTAACCGACCACAGGATGTTGCGCCCCGACGTTCGCGTCGCGGAGTGCCTATCAATGAGCGTTCGGTAAGCCCCCAGCGCGTCGGTGGACGGCCTTCGAGAGGAGCGTCCATGCGGTACTTCGTAGGTCTGGACTGGGCAACACGCGAGCACGCGGTGTGCGTCGTCGACGAGCAGGGCGCCGTGATGACGCGATTCACGGTCGAGCACAGCGCGGCCGGCATGACCGAGCTGGCCGCCCGGCTGTGCAAACTGGCTCCGGCGGCGGAGCTGCGCGTCGCCATCGAGCGGCCCACCGGCCTCATCGTCGCCACACTGGTCGAAGCGGGGCTCCTGGTGGTGCCCATCCACCCGAACGCGGTCAAGGCCACGCGTCCGCGCTACTCGGCCGCCCAAGGCAAGACGGATCCGGGCGACGCGTACTTGCTCGCCGATGTGCTGCGCACCGACGGCCATCGTTTCCGTGTGCTCACACCGCTGTCCGATGAGACCAAGGCCCTGCGCGGCCGCGTCAGATTGCGCGACGACCTGGTCGCGCAACGCGTCGCGCTGGCCAACCAGCTGCGGAATCTGCTCGAACAGTTCTGGCCGGGCGCCGCCGCCATCGTTTTCGACGTGGACTCGCCCATCGCGCTCGATTCCTCGAGCGCTACCCGACGCCAGCATCGGCGTCCGCTCTCGGCGAGAAGCGCATGGCCGCCTTCATGGCAAGCCACGCCTACTCCGGTCGTCGTAGCGCCGCCGAGCTTCTCGCTCGATTGCGTGCCGCCGCAGTCGGCGTCACCGGCGAGCTCGAGGCCGAGGCCAAGGGCGATTGTGTTCGCGCCCTCGTCGCCGTCCTGCGGCCGCTCGTGGCGCAGGTCCTCTCCCTGACTGCAGCCGTCGAGCACGCGGTCGAGGCGCATCCCGATGGGCGCATTGTGACGTCGCTGTTCCGCACCGGCCGCGTGTGCGCCGCGCAGATCCTGGCCGAGCTGGGCGACGACCGCGGCCGCTTCACCTCCGCCGAGCACCTCGCCGCCGAGGCCGGTGTGGCGCCCATCACCCGAGAGTCCGGTAAAACGCTGCGGCGCGCGCTTTCGTCGCTCCGCTCGTCCACCAGGAGGCTGCCTGATGCGCAGGGGTTGACACAGGATGTCTCATGCGGCAACGGCGCCCGGGGCGGGCGTGATCGGCTGGCTGAGGCCGTCATGCGGCGGCGGCTCGTCGGCGGCCGCAGCGCTCGCGGCGGCGGAAGTCAGCAGGACGGCCATCACCAGCGCAGACGATTTCAGCAACATACCAAGGGAGTATTCAGGTCGCGTGCCAGCCGCAAGCCCGCGAATTGATGATGTCGCTCACGAGCCCAGTGCCGGAAGCCTGGCAGATCATGCCCGCGATCGGACGTTGGCTCGGCGCCTAGCCGCGGTCGTCGAGGTGCTGAGCGCCGGGTCGATGTACTCGAGCTCGCCGTTGCCGTACCAGCGGAAGCGCGTGGGATCCGGTTTCAGTGGATCCTGGCGCGAGCGCGGGCGAGTCGAGTCATCCGCGCCGGCATATCAGCGACGCCGCCTGGGCGCCCGCCAGGCGATCCCGTGAACACCGCGCCCTGCACGAACAGTACGCCCCGCGCACCGCCAGATGATGCGGCGGCGGGTAGTACTGCGCCTCCCTGGTGGGCAGCGCGGCCGCGGCAGGGCGGCCGCGCCACGACACCTGCATCGGGTCCGCTCAGCTCACTCCCGCAGCACCGCCACCGCGCCGTGGATCGCGCTGCCCAGGAGGGCGTCGCCGCCGACCACGATGCGCCCGCTGGTGACGGTCAGGCCGTCACCCTGGGCGATGCGCGAGACCGCGGCCCCCGCCGCCAGCGGGACGCGCACGGTGCCGCCGCTGCCGAACGACGGATCGAGCGTGCCGTTCGCCGCGAAGCGCGCCACCAGCACGGTCGCCTCTTCCAGCGTGCCGTCCTCACCCAGGTCGTACTCGTAGTTTGCCGCGACGACGATCCTGCCGTCGGCCTGCAGCGCCAGGCCGCGCGCCTCTACGCTCTCGTCATACTCTGACGACGGCGGCATCGTGACATCGAGCGTGGCGACCCCTGCCGTGCCGAAGCTCGCGTCGACCACCAGGTCGCCCGACACGCGCGCGATCTGGATCGCGGAGCCCGACATGCCGAGCACGAGCACGCCGCCTTGCGCGTCGACGAGCAAGGCGCGGCTGTAGCGCGGGCCCAGGGCATCGAGCCGGATCATCGCCTCGTACGTGCCCGTGGCGCTGAAGCGCACCAGCGCCGGCGTGAACCCGTCCTCGGCGCGCGCGATCAAGCGGCCGTCGGGCAGGACCACCAGCCCGGTGCCGTTCAGGTCGAGCTCGGGCGGCGTGACCGCCTCGCCGTCATCCCCGAAGGAGACGACGGGAGCTCCGTTTTCGTCGAGCTTCTTGATCACGACCTGGTCGTCGGTGCCGTCGCGGCGCCGGCCGACCACGAACACGCTGCCCGAGGCGGTCGCGAGCACACCGTTCACGCCCATGTTGGTCAGGCGTCCGCTGGCGTTGAAGCTCGAGTCGAAGCTGTAGTCGGCGTTCACGCGCGCCACCAGGTTGCTGCTGGGGAAGTCGGCGTGCAGCACCAGCCACTTGCCGTCCGGCGCCGGGGCCACGGCCTCGAAGCGGCCGGTGAAGAGCTCGGGATCGATGCTCGGGTCGAGCGTGCCATCGGCGGCGAGGCGCGCGAACGACGAGCCGGTCAGCACGAACACGCGGTCGTCGGCCCCGGTGGCCACGCCCATCACGGCGTTGTTCAGGACGACCTGGCCGACCACGTCGCCGGGCAAAGGCGCGACGAAGGCATCGGGAGCGCCGCCGGTGCCGGCATCGCTGGCCGCACCGTCGTCGTCGCCGGCGGAGCCGCCGCAGGCGGCAAGGAGGAGGAGGAGACTGGCGATTCGCATCCCTCGGCCGTGTGCAACCGCCGGGCCGCGCGCAGGTGCGCGTAACTGCTACGGCTCGTGAAGCGGGCTTCACGTCGCGGGGTGTGCGCCTCGTGCCACACGTGCACCAGGCGCGCCCTGCCCGCTCGCCGTCTCTTCCGCTCGAACGCGCCAAGCACACATGCCGCCTTGTCGTGTCAGGCGCGAGTCTTGGACCAGGCCGGCAGCGAGGTCGAGGAACGTGTCTCGAGACGCTGGGTCTTGCGCTGCTTCGCGCCGTAGGCGCGCAGGCGTAGCGGCGTCGCCTCTGGGTGCATATGCGTGATCGGCAGGGCCCAGCCGTCTTTCCGCGCAACTGCCGGTCCGGAAAGGAAGCGCGCCTGCTCATCTTGGCAATGCGCGGTGACCAGGGAGTACCAAGGCAGGCCGCATACTGGCGCCAGAGTGAGCCGCTCTGGCAGCGCTAGGCTCACGGCGGCGCCTCGCAGCTTCTTCAGGAGTTCGGGCGAGGTCTGGACCTCGAGTTCGACGGGGTCTCCACCTGGCCATTCCTGGATGGTCAGGTCGTGCCTGTGTACGGCGGCAGCCTTCAGCAACAGGTCACCGACGATCATCCTATGGCAGGCGGCCGAGTCGAATGGTTGCTCGCAGGCGCAGAAGAAGATGACTCGGCGCCCCTGCTCGTGTGCGTCCAGGACGAGCTCGAGGAGCTCGCTCACCTTGGTCGGTTCGGCGAACATCGCCCGAGTAGCGCTTTCATCGTCGATGTTCTTGTTACCCATCGCCGGTAGCCAGACGTATCGGCCCTTGCCGACGACCTCGGCAAATGCGTTGTCTTTGAACCCCGCCGCGCGCACCTTGCGCCGGAGCCGCACGTCAATGAACAGCGGCGGGGCAAATCCTCGGCTCTTCTCGACGGCGTCTGTCGCCTGCACGAGCTGCCTCGTCGCGGACCCCCAGCCCCAGTAACCCCAGCCTTGGCGTTCCGCAGCAATCTTGGCATCGCGCCGGCCGATCGCGACGCCTGGCCCGATGGCACCGTGCTGGTCGACCTGCTGGGTGCGGGAGCGCCGCCGAACGTCACCGTGAGCAACGGGCGCATCGCGGTGAGCTTGCCGGCGCGCACGCCGGCGCTGTACGTGCGGCAGCCGTAGCGGCACCTGGGCGGCGGCCTGCGCGGCGCCTGCGTTGCACACGGGCGGCGCCTGCGCTGCCCGGGCGGCGCGCTTAGGCCTCACGTACAAAGAAGTGAGCCGAAACGGCGACGGAATTTCGGTTTCGGGGCGGGGATTCTGCGTTCATCTGGAACACGTCTCAGATTGCGCCGGAGCCGCGTACGCGGCCAATGGAACTATCGCATCGAGCCGAATAGGTGAGTGTTCGGATCTTTTATTCGTGTGCGGGGCCCTGAAACGCAGAGACGCAGAGCGCGCAGAGTCCGGAGGGTCAGGGCAAGTCCGCGGCGACGCCCGGGTTTCGGCTCGAAGCGGAGGAACGACAGCTCACAGACTTTTCGGCGCGCGCTGATTCTTGCTGACATCCGCAACTGTCGACCAGCGTCGGGGCGAGGGTCTTCTACACTGCGCGGATGTCGCTTCGTTCCGCAGCTCTCCTGCTCCTGGCCGCGATCGCCTTCGCGCCCGTGGACGCCGCCGCCGCCCCGCTCTTCCAGGAGGTCCCCGCCGCCTTCGATACCCAGCCCTGCGGCCCGGGGCCAGAGCTCGGCTGCTACTCGAACTACGTGGTGCTAGCCGATCTCGACACCGACGGTGACCTCGACGCGGTGTTCGCGTCGGGCGGCGGCTACTACGTCGAGGGCGACGCGCAGCTCATGGCCGTGTACATGAACGACGGCACGGGCCAGCTGGTCGAGTCGAGCGCCGCGGCCACCGCCGGCTTCACCGGTCGGCTGCGCCAGGTCGCGGTCGGCGATATCGATGGCGACGGCGATCTCGATCTCGTCGCGCCCGACGCGTGGGCGCTGCAGCCCGACGCGGTGTTCGTGAACAACGGCGCCCGGCCGCCGGTCTTCGCCAACCAGGGCGCCGCGCGCCTGGGCACCTCGTCGCGCGCGGGCGCGACCCGGCTCGGCGATCTCGACAACGACGGCGACCTGGACCTCGTGATCACCGACTGGGGCACGGCGCCGCCCGGCAGCCCCGGCACCGCGCACATCTACCTGAACGACGGCGCGGGCGACTTCGCCGAGGCGCCCGGCTCGCCGCTCGCCGACGCCAGCGCCGAGGGCACTGGCCCCATCGACGCCGACCTCTTCGACGCCGACGGCGACTTCGATCTCGACCTGATCCTCGCCAGCCGCGAGGGCGAGTCGCTCCTGTTCCTGAACGACGGCGCGGCCGGCTTCGTCGCCGGCCACGCGCAGCTACCCGACCAGCCCGGGCCGTACGTGTACGGCCCCGACGAGTGCGACGTCGACGGCGACGGTGACCTGGACGTGTGGCTCGACAACGGCGCCGCCGCGCTGCGCGAGCAGCTGATGATCAACGATGGCGCGGGCACCTTCACCGACGAGACCACGGCCCGCGTCACGCTCAACCCGGCCGCCGACGACAACGAGGTGCAGTGCGCCGACGTCGACGGCGACGGCGACCTGGACGCGATCGTGGCCTCGCTCGCCGACGAGGAGCGCGTGCTGCTGAACGACGGTACCGGGAAGTTCGCCGGCGTCAGCGACGCGTTCTCCGCGGCCGGCGACGCCACGCTCGGCCTCGACCTGGGCGACGTGGACGGCGACGGTCGCCTGGACGCGATCACCGCCCAGGGCGAGATCCAGCCCTTCCTCAACCGGCTGTACCTGGGCCTGCCCGCCCAGCCGGTCGATACCCGGGCGCCCACGTTCCGCGCGGTCGAGAACGACTTCGAGATCGCATCCTTCCAGGTGCCGGTGCGCTTCGCGGTGGTCGACCGCGCCACCAGCGACGTGGGCCCGCGCCTGGCCGAGGCCTATGTCGAGGTCACCGCCGGCGCGGTGAAGGTGCCCGCGATCTGGGTCGGCGGCGATCTGTACCGCGCCGTCGTGACGGTGAGCGCAACCGGCGAGCATCGCTTTCGCGCCTGCGCGAAGGACGCCGCGGGCAACGCCGCGTGCGGTGCCGAGCTCGCGTTCCGCGTGACCACGCCGGCCCCGGGTGACCCTGACGCCGGTCCCGGCATGCCCGACGCAGGCGGCGGCGGCGGTGGCGGCGACGACGACGACGGAGGGTGCGGCTGCAGCGCGGGCGGCCGCGGCAGCCGCGGCGCCGGTGTGCTGGGCGTGATCGGCTCGCTCACCGGCCTGGCGCTGGCGCTCACGCTTGGCCTCCGCGCCGTGCGCCGGCGCGCGACGAGGCAGCGCCTTTCGTCGTAACATCGCGGCAGCCATGCCGCAACAGGAACGCCGTCACGCCCGCCACGACGTCCGTCTCTCCGCCGAGTTCCGCAGCCCGGCTGGAACCATCGAGACCGCGGTCACCAAGAACGTGAGCGCCGGTGGCGCCGCGATCATGCTGAGCCACGCCGCCGTCCTCAGCGAGGGCCTGGAGCTCGAGCTGTCGCTGTTCCTGGTCGTCGAGGGTGTCGAGGACCCTTCGAGGGCGCCGCTCATCGTGGGCGCGATCGTGATGTGGACGAGCGAAGGCGACGACGGCTCGTTCACCGCCGGGCTGCGCTTCGACCGCATCACGCCCGAGCAGACGAAGTGGCTCGAGCGCTTCGTCGAGGCCACGGCGTAGCGGTCACGGACGCGGCTCGCGCCGTGCATCTGGCCTCACGACGCCGACGGCGACCGGCTCGCGCCGTTGGTGCGCAGCAGCGCGCCCACCTTGGTCGCCAGCTGCTCGAGCGAGAAGGGCTTGGCCATGAAGTCGACCCCGCCGGGCAAGACGCCCTGGAGCTCGGGGCCGCCTGCGCGTCCTGACATGAACAGCACGCG
>JBKJOI010000443.1:0-11190 GCA_046595695.1 Haliangiales bacterium
ATCGCCGAGATCTGCGGCACCACTCCCGACGCCATGGTGTTGCGCAGGAAAATGTCGGCGTAGCCACCTAACGAAACCACGCCTTCCTGGATGCGGGCGCCACCAGAATCGTTGAGGCCGATGATCGGGGCGCCGACCTTCATCGCGAGGTCCATGATCTTGCAGATCTTCTCGGCGTAGGCGCCCGAGAGCGAGCCGCCGAAGACCGTGAAGTCCTGCGCGAACACGAACACCTGCCGGCCGTCGACGTTGCCGTAGCCGGTGACCACGCCGTCGCCCAGGATCTTCTGGTTCTGCATGCCGAAGTCGGAGCAGCGATGGGTGACGTACTTGTCCATCTCGATGAAGCTGCCGGGATCGAGGAACAGGTCGATGCGCTCGCGCGCGGTCAGCTTGCCCGCGGCGTGCTGCTTGTCGATGCGTTCCTGGCCGCCGCCGAGCTCGGCGGCCTTGTCCATCTCCACGAGGCGCTTCAAGGGATCGACAGGGACGGAGGTGCTCACGCGGACAGCATCCTTTCCTCGACGTACTTCGCCAGGCGCTTGCGCGCGAGCGGGTCGAGCGCAGTGAAGGCGACCGCACGCGGACGCGGGCGATCGGCCTCGGGGTTGTTCTCGTCGGGTTCGTGATCGTCGTCGGGACCGACCTCGGTGACGATGCCGGTGACCGCCACCAGCTCGTCCTGATCAGGCAGGGTCAGCTCGACCCGAACCGGGCGGCCCGGCTCGAACGGCAGGTCGCGGCGCAGGAGCACCCCGTCCTCACCGACCGCGCAGGACAGCCGCCACACGCGCACCGGCAGCGCGCCCGCGTCCAGCAGACGCACGAGCACGGTGACGTGGAGCGGCGCGGGGATGTGCACGACGGGCGGAAACTAGCACAGCCCCGGGGCGTGGCGCAGCGTGTCATTTCGCGGCTTTCGCCCACCTCGTGCGCGCGGGCTATGCTGCGCGTGGGGCCTTGTCCGAGCGTGTGCCGAATGTGAAGGGAAGCGCCATCGCTTCGCGAGTGCTGTGGGTGCGCCTGCACCACGGCGAGGAGGGCGTGGCCAGGCTGTGCGAGTCGCTCTCGCCGGCGGCGCGGGCGGTCGTGCTCGAGCCGCCCCACAAGGCCACGTGGTACCCGTTCCCGATCTTCGTCGAGCTCAACGTGATCATCGACCGCGTCTTCGGCTGCGGCGACCTCGCCCTCGTGCGCGAGCTCGGCCGCCACGGCGCCGACGCCAACCTGACCACGGTCTACCGCCTGTTCTTCATGATCGGCACGCCCAGCTGGATCCTCGACCGCGCCGCGCGCCTGTGGGACATGCACTACGACTCGGGCAAGCTGCTGATCGTTCGCTACCCGGGCAACGAGATCGAGGCACGCATCCTGGACCACGCGACGCCGCACGTGACCCACTGTCTGTCGGTGTTCTCCTGGTGCGAGCGCTCCATGGAGCTCTCGGGCGCGAAGGAGCTGCGCGCCGAGGAGCTGCGCTGCCGCACCCGCGGCGACGCGGACTGCGCCTTCCACGGCACCTGGAAGTAGGCGCGCGTGGCAGGCGCGCGCGGCCGCGTCAGGCCGCGTCGAGCGCGGCCACGACCGCGTCGTGCACGCGCGGCCGCACCTGCTTGACCCGCTCGTCGGCGCGCGACGGGTGCACGCGGTTGGTCAGCAGCACCACCCAGCGGGCGCGCGCGAGGTCGAGCCACATGGACGTGCCGGTGAAGCCGCCGTGGCCGATCGCGGGCTCGCGCGGCCAGGCATCGCCCGCCTGCGAGGTGCCCGCGCCCGGCGAGGGACGATCCCAGCCCACGCTGCGCGTGGAGCCGGGCACCGGGCACGGCTCGGCGAACGCGCGCGCGAGCTCGGGCGCGAAGCCGCCGGTCACGCGCTCGCCGCCCCACGCGCGCACGTAGGCGCCGGCAAAGCGGCCCAGGTCCTCGGCGGTCGAGAACACGCCCGCGTGGCCGACGATGCCGCCCGCGGCGTACGCGTTGTCGTCGTGGACCTCACCGATGAGCAGACCGCGGCGCGGACAGATCTCGGTCGCCGCCACCGGCCACGCGCGTGGCTTGCGCGCCGCCGGGTCGAGGTCCACGAACGTCGTCGCTTCCATGCCGAGCGGCGCCCAAACCGTGCGCGCGGCCAGCACCTCGAGGCGCGCGCCGCCGAGCCGCTCGCACAGCGCGCCCAGCAGGATGAAGCCGAGGTCGGTGTACACGCAGCGCGTGCGCGGCGGCGCGTCGAGCGGCTCGGCCGCGGCCAGCCGCAAGAGCGTCTCGCGCGGCGACTCGGGCGCGTGGGTCTTGTAGGTCGAGGGCACGAGCTGCTCGTGGAACGGCTGCCACCAGTGCAACCCGCCCGAGTGCTCGAGCAGGTGCCGTGCGGTCAGCAGCTCCTTGCCGGCGCGCGCGGCCGCCTCGCCCGCGCGCAGCTCGGGCAGAAGCGGCAGGATGGGCGCGTCCAGATCGAGTCGGCCCGCCTCCACGAGCCGCATGGCCACCGCGGTGGTCGCGACGATCTTGGTCAGCGAGGCGACGTCGAAGCGGGTCGCCGGGCCGACCGGCTCGCCCGGCGAGGGCACGCGCTGCGTGCGCCCGTAGGAGTGGACGTAGCGGGTCTCGCCAGCGTCGCCGACCGCGAGCTGCGCGCCGCTGAACACCTGATCACGAATCGCCGCCTCCACGAGGGAGTCGACCGATCCCGAGTCGAAGGCGCGCGCCATGGCCTCCACGCTAAGCCCGCATGCCGGGTGCGGTCAAAAACGTGTGTTAGATTCAAGCATTCCTGCATGACCCGGTATGAGCTACTCGAGCGCATCGGCGTCGGCGGCATGGCGGAGGTGTTCCGCGGCCGCGCGACCGCCGTGGGTGGTTTCGAGAAGCCGGTGGCGATCAAGAAGATCCTGCCCCACCTGTCGCAGGACAACCGCTTCGTCAGCATGCTGATCGCCGAGGCGAAGCTGCTCGCCAACCTGCGCCAGCGCAACATCGTGCAGATCTACGATGTCGGCCTGGGCGAGGACGGCGGCTACTTCCTGGTCATGGAGTACGTCGACGGCCACGACGTCGGCGCGCTGTTCGAGCGCATGGAGAAGAAGCGCGAGCGCTTCCCGCTCGATCTCGCGCTGCACATCGGGTCCGAGGTCTGCGAGGCGCTCGAGCACGCGCACAAGGCCGCCGACTCGCAGGGCAAGGCGCTCTCGCTGGTGCACCGCGACGTCTCGCCGTCGAACGTCATGCTGTCGAACTCGGGCGAGGTGAAGCTCACCGACTTCGGCATCGCCAAGAAGGGCGACAAGCAGAGCGCGGTGCAGACGATCGCCGGCAAGTTCGCGTACATGTCGCCCGAGCAGGCCAGCGCCAAGCCGGTCGGGCCGGAGAGCGACCAGTACTCGCTCGCCGTGATCATGTGGGAGATCCTGCTCGGCCGCCGGCTCTACGACGGCATGCCCGAGCTCGAGATCCTGCGCCTGGTGCGCGAGGCGCGGGTCACGCGCCCGCGCGAGGTCGACCCGACCTTCTCGCGCGAGCTCGAGTCGATCCTCATGAAGGCGCTCTCGCCGGATCCGCGCCAGCGCTACGCCACCGCGTCGCTGTTCGGCGCCGCGCTGCGCGACTACCGCTACTCCGCGGCCACCGCCGGCGATCCGGTGCGCGAGATCCAGGCGCTCCTGCGCCGCTACTTCGGCGCCGACGGCAAGGGCAAGCCCGCTCCCCGCGAGGAGAGCAAGATCGTCCGCATCCAGACGGTGGCCGGCTTCGACCCGGTGCCGGGCGAGGTCCAGCCGGGCAAGTCGCGCCGCGCCGTCGACACCTTCGACGCGCCCACCGTGGCCTCCGATGGCCTCATGGCGCTGCCCGGCGTGGCGCCGGTCCCAGCTCCCGCGGCGCCCCTGGTCCCCTCGGGTGCGAGCGCCAACGGCTCCGGCCGCGCCCCGCTCACGCTCCCCTCGTTCGATCACGACACCGACGACATGGAGACGCGAATGCTCGAGGCGCGCGGCCGTCGTCCCGAGCCCTCGCCGAGCGCGCGCGCCGCCACCCCGACCCTTCAGGACATGCCCGTGGGCATGCTCGTGGACCGCGGCCGCGCCGTCCCCGCCACGTCGCTGCCCGTGCCCGTGCCCGTCGATCGCGACCTGTTTGCGTCGCTGGGCCGCCGCAAGACCGTCGCCCTCGGCGCACTCGCGATCGCTCTGCTGCTGGTCGTGGGCATCATGATCGCGCGCCTCGCCGTCGGCGGCAGCCAGGTGCGCCCGGCGGCCGGACCCGAGGCCCAGCCCGCCTCCGGTGCAGCGCTCGAGGGCCCGGCCATCAAGGCCCCGGTGAAGAAGTCCGGCAAGCGCAAGCCGCCCGCGCCCGCGCCGTAGCCGCCCGCCCGCGCTACGTCGCGAACTTCCTCACGACATCGAACAGCACCTCGGCGCCCCACTTCAATCCATCCACGGGGATGCGTTCGTCGTTCCCGTGGAACATGTCGGCGAACTTGATCGACCTCGGCAGCTTCACCGGCGAGAAGCCGTACCACTTGGCCCCGAGACCCGTGAAGTACTTCGCATCCGTGAACCCGGGGATCATGTACGGCACGACGACCGCCTCGGGTTCGCGCGCCAGGATCGCCTCCCTTATTGTCGCGTACAGCGGCGACTCGATCGGCTCGGTGATCGTCGGCGGCGCCGACTTCAGGATCTCCAGCTCGACGTCCTGACCGATGACCTCGCGCAGCTCGCGCAGGAAATCCTCGTCGCTCTGCCCCGGGAGCGTCCTCCCATCGATCTCGAACTCGGCGACGCCGGGGATGACATTCACCTTGCCACCGGCGCGCAGCACCGTCGGTGACGCGGTGTTGGCGATGAGCGCCGCGAACGAGCGCGCGAGCGAACGATCGGGAACGATCTTCAGCAGACGGGGGATCACCTGCGGGTGCAGCAGCCGCTCGATGAGCGGCCGGATCGCGAGCGGCTGGCGCGCCGCGATCGCGCCGACGAAGTTCTTCACCCACGGCGTGATGTGCGTCGGCAGCGGCGTCCGGCCCAGGCGTGCGACCTTCTCGGCCAGCCGCACCACCGCCGAGTCGTCGCGCGGCATCGAGCCGTGGCCGGGCTCGCCGCGCACGCGCGCGCGCACCCAGCACAAGCCCTTCTCGGCCACCTGGATGGGATAGAAGGTCGTCTTGCCGATGTGCAGCGAGAAGCCGCCGCTCTCACCGATCGCGTACTCGGCGCGCACGAGCTCGGGGTGCGTCTCGCACAGCCACTTCGAGCCGAAGTCGCAGCCGGCCTCCTCGTCGGCGACGGCGGCGAAGATCACGTCGCGGCGCAGCCGCGGCTGCTCGCGCGCGAGGCGCGCCATGACGGCGACCGACATTGCCGCCATGTTCTTCATGTCGATGGCGCCGCGGCCCCACAGGCAGCCGTCGTCGATCACGCCCGCGAACGGCGGGTGTCTCCAGGTGTCGGGATCAGCCTCCACGACGTCCAGGTGCGCGGTGAGCAGGAGCGGCGGCAGCTCGCCGGTGCCGCGCAGGCGCGCGACCACGTTGGCGCGCTCGGGCGCGCTCTCCATGAGCTCGGGCGCGAGGCCCGCGGCGGCGAGCTCCTCGACCACGACCTCGGCGGCGGCGCGCTCGTTGCCGGGCGGGTTGGTGGTGTCGATGCGCAGCAGCGTCTGGCACAGCCGCAGTGCGTGCTCGCCGAGCGCGGCATCGGCGCGGGCGTCGGGCTTCGAGGAAGTGCCGGCGGGAGCAGCGGAGGCAGCGGGGGCGGTCGTCATGAGGGGCGCGAAGATAACCCGACATGGGTGGCACGGTTGTCGTCGCGGCGCGAAAGCCGGGTGAGGCAAACCCGGGTGACCGCTGGTGGTCGCCGCACGCTCCGGATAGCCGCGGCGCGCACCCTGCAGGAAACATTTCGACGCGATTTCGTGACAAGGATTGTCAGCGAACCCGTCGCTGCCAACATGGATCGGGAGTGCACGCCGCTGCGGTATGAACATCGCCATGCGACGCAAGTGCCCACGTCACGCGGTGTTGCTGTTGGTGGCTCTCGGACTCGTCGGGTGCGCGCAGGCGGGCGGGCCCGGCGCCGATGACGACGACGACGACGACACGAGCCTCGAGCCCGACGCCGAGACGCCGGTCCCGGAGGAGATCGACGCCGCCGTCGACGCGATCGACGCAGCGACGCAACCCGACGCTGGCGAGGTGGACGCGGCGCTGCCTCCGCCACCGCCGATCGACGCCGGGGTCGATGCTGGCGTCGATGCCTCGCCGCCTCCGCCGCCTCCGATCGACGCCGCGGTGCCCATGCCCGACGCGCCGCTCGGCGAGAACTGCACCAACGGCGTCGACGACGACAGCGACGGTGGCAAGGACTGCGCCGACACCGACTGCGCCGCAGCCCCCGGCTGCGAGCTGGGCGGCGAGGTCTCGTGCGCCGATGGCTTCGACAACGATGGTGACGGCGCGGTCGATTGCGCCGAGGCCGCGTGCGCGCTGGTCTGCGCCGTGCCCGCCTGCGCCGCGGGCGAGCGCGCGCTCGGTGGCCGCGCCGGCGACCTGCCCAAGAGCATCCCCGACGTCGGCAACGTGACGAGTGCGATCACGATCGCGCGCGCCGGCACGGTCACGCGCGCCGCGGTGCGCTTCTCGGCCATGCACCCGTACGCCGGCGACATCGAGCTCACGCTGCGCTCGCCGGCGAGCACGTCGGTGAACCTGGGCGACGACAACGGCAGCACCGGCGACAACTTCGTGGCGACCATCTTCATCGACTCGGCGACGACCGCGATCACCGCGGGCGGCTCGCCGTTCACCGGGCAGTACCGGCCCGAGGTGCCGCTCTCCGGCGTGAACGGCCAGGCCGCGCTGGGCGCGTGGACCCTGCAGGTCGGCGACGATGAGCTGGTGGACATCGGCACGTTCACCCAGTACGAGCTCGCGCTCTGCGTCGCGCCGTGAACGGCGCGGCCTGAGCCCCGAAAATGTGCGCCGGGCGCGCCGGCGACCCCCTTGGTCACCCGCGACGCCCGACTGGTTGTCGATGCAAGCTCCGCGCTAGTCGGGTGGCCCGAAGGCCCGGGACCCGACTTGTCCGTGAGCGCAGCTTCCGCGGCGTGACCGGGCTACTGGGGCGTCGCCTCGGCCGACGACACGGAGGCGGCCGACGCCTCGTCGCTGCGCGTGCCGGTCTTCTTGGCCTTGCCCTTGTAGGTCGTGGCGCCGGCGACCGCCAGGTGCGGCTTGAGCTTCTTGAGGGTCTTGTAGCCGAAGCCCTTCACCTTGTTGAGGTCGTCGACCTTCTTGAAGGAGCCGTACTTCTTGCGGAAGGCGATGATCGCCGCGGCCTTGGACGGGCCCACGCCGGGCAGCAGCATGAGCTCGGTCTCCGTCGCAGTGTTCAGATTGACGACGCCGCTCGTGTCGTCGCTCGCCGCGTCGGCGTCGCCACCGGTGGGCACCGCCTCGGGCGAAACGGCGGCGCTCTTCTTGGGCGCCGCGTGCGCCGAGGTCATGAACAGCGCGGGCGTCACGGCGAAGGCCGTGAGCGTCGCCGCGACGAGGGCGAGGCGTCGGAAGAACGGGGTGTGGCCGGTCGAGAGGTTCGAGATCGTATTCATGGCAGTCTCCTTGGGATCGTTGCGTTGCGTTGCGTTGCGTTGCGTTGCGTTGCGTTGCGTTGCGTTGCGTTCGCTGTCTTCGTCGCGTCCTAGAACGGCGGGTCGGTGTGGTTGTCGTTCACCGAAGCCGCGCCGGCGCCGCTCACGGCGGGCAGTTCGAGCGTGCCGCCGCCGCCCTGGCCGCCCATCGGGCCGTTCTTGTACGGCTCGTCCCAGTCGCGCAGCTGCAGCCGGCCGTTGAACGGCATGGCATCGATGTAAAGGTTCCAGGACAGGTCGCGGTTCTGGAACGCGGCGCCGACGCGCAGCCAGAAGGTCTTGCCGTCGCGCTCGATGGGCGCGACGACGCGCTTGCGCGTGGCGTTCGACGGGTTGGCGGCGGGGCTCGTGTCTCTGCGGGCGATGGCTTCCATGTGCGTCTCTCCTTTTCGTGGGTCGTGCTGCTCGGGTGGTCGTTTGTCGGCCGACGCAGAAAAGACATCGCAACGACCGTGCCGACGCGTAACTGCGCGATTGCTCGTGCGCAGTGCCGGCATCCCGGACGTTTCGCCGTCCGCATCCCGGACGTGGCGCGTGCTCCGGACGTCGCCTTTCCGGACACTCCGGAGGAACGCCGCGTGCACTCTCCGCCAAGCGCGGCTAGGCTGCCCGGCCGATGAGCAGCCATGACGTGGAAGCCAACGTGGAAGCCGAGCTCCTCGCCGCCGCGCGTGCCGTGTTCGACGCGATCGCACGGCGCGATCGCGCCGCGCTCGAGGCGCTCACGGACGAGGCGTTCATCCTCCGGGTGCCCGGCGCGCCCGACGTCGATCGCGGCGGGTTCATCGCCGGCATCGCCGCCATCCCGGGCGAGATCCTCTCGGTCGAGGCCGAGCACGTCGCGGCCCGCCGGCTCGGCCCCGCCGCGGGCGTCGTCACCGGCTACCAGCTAGCGCGCGTGCGCCTGGACGGCACAAAGATCGTGGACCGCGCGCCCTTCGCCGACGTCTTCACGCGCCACGAGAGCGGCTGGCGCATGATCTTCGCGTTCGGCGTCGTGCCGGTCGACGCGCCGCCCGCCGGCTGAGCGACCCTCTACGGCACCACGACGGTGACGCCCTCGATCACGTTCACCCCGCGGTTGCCCGCGATGAACCCACCCTCGGCGTTGCCCTCTTCGACGACGAGCGCGAGCTCGCTGTCACGCCCGTCGTTGCCCAAGATGATCGCGCGCGTGACCGGCTCGAGCTCGGCGGGCAGACCACAGCAGCTGCTGGCCACCTCGATGCCCACGCTCGGTGCGAGCGCCAGCCCGGGGTTCGTCCGGATGCGCAGCCGGTTGCCGCTCACGACCACGCGGTCCTGACCGAGCAGCAAGATCCCGGTCATGCCGAACTCGTCGTGACCCTCGGGGATCGCCCCGCTCACCGAGTTGCCGAGCACCACGTTGCCCCACGCCGTCGGCTCGGGATCCCCGAGGGGTATGCGCTTCTGCATGACGATGCCCACGCCGCCGCCACACGGCCCCGGACACTCGAACAGCGTGAGCTCGCGGATGAGGTTGGCGAGCACCAGCCAGCCGTCGCCGCCGGTGTTGGTGATCGCCTGGACCGTGCCGGTCACGCGGTTGCCGATGACCACGACGCCGTGCGCCTCGCGCCCGAACACCGCGAAGGCGAGCGGCTCGAGGTCGTCGTCGGAGACGCCCTCGCCGTCGAAGTGGAACAGCTTGATCGTCGTGCCCGAGGCGCGCTCGTCGGGCAGGAAGAAGCCGACGCGCAGATCACCGAAGAGCACGGGCGCCGCGCAGCCGACGATGCTGGTGAAGACCCCGCCGACGAGGTGGACCTCCTTGTCGATGGTCGCACCGCAGTGCTCACCCGGGCCCACCCGGATGGTGTCGCCCGCGTCGGCGGCGTCGACCGCGGCCTGGATCGTGCCGTAGTCGTGCGGCACCCGGTAGGTCGCCGCGTCGGCGGGCCGAGCGAGAAGCCACAGCGTCGTCAGGCCACCGAGCAGCATCACGAGAGTGCGCATGGTCGCAACGGTAGCTCACCCGCAGGCGCGCAAGATCCAAAAGGTTGGCCGGCTGGTTCATCTGGCAGACAACTCCTCGCCCGAGTCCACTCTACCCCCCGCCTACTCGAACCAGATCTCGATCTCGTACCCGTCGGGGTCGTGCACGTACGCGAACGGGAACCCGGGCGCGCACTCGCCGCGACGCACCAGCTTGCCGCCGGCGGCCTCGACCTCGGCGATCGCGAGGTCGATGTCCTTCGGGTCGACGAGCCGGAAGCCGAAGTGTGCGATGCCGGCGGTCTGGCCGGCCGCGCGCGGATCCTTCTCGAACGCGAGCACGTCCCACGGTCCCGGGCCTTGCGCCTGGATCGACGCGTCGTCGCGGTAGTACTCCTTCGCGCCGAACACGCTCGCGTAGAAGCGCATCGATCGCTCGGGGTCGGTGACCGCGAGGTGGATGTGGGTCAGGCCGTGTGTCTTGACCATGGACGGAAGAATCGCACACTGTCCTGCCGCATGCCTCGTCGCGTCCCGGTCGTGGTGTCCGTCGTGATCGCGCTCGCGGTCGGACTTGTTGCCTACGTCGCGGTGCAGCGCTCGCGCCCCGCGCGCGTGCCCCGGCCCGGCCCAACCGCGGCAGTGCCCGGGCTGCCCACGCGCGAGGGTCCGGTGGGCACCGCATCGCCCACGGCGGGCCGCGCCGGCGCCGAGGCCGGCAGCCGCGTCGAGGGCACCGTGCGCGATGCGCTGACCGCCGCGCCCGTGGCCGGCGTCGACGTCGTCTTCGTGATCGCGGGCGGCGGCGGCGCCGAATCGACCGCGACGTCCGACGCCGCGGGCCGCTTCGCGCTCGACCTCGTGGCCGGCCGCTACACGGTGCGCGCCTCCGGCGACGGCGTCTACGGCCTGGCGGCCGCGCCGCTCGCGCTCGGCGTGGGCGCGCGCGTGACCTCGTACGATCTGATCGTTGCGCGCCTGGCCACCGTGCACGGCCGTGTCCTCGACGCCGGGGGCCAGCCGGCGCCGGGCGCGACCGTCTCCTTCAGCACCGAAGCGCCGCGCGGCCGGCTCGGCTCGGGCGTCCTCGAGGCCGCGGGCTTGGCCGGCACGGTGCAGAGCGGCGAGGGCGGCAGCTTCGAGCTGCAGGTGCTGCCCGGCGACGTCACGTTGTCGGCGCTGCGCGCGGGTCGCCGCGGCCAGCTCACGCTGCCGCTGGTCGCGCCCGGCGCGCTGCTATCGGCCGCGGAGATCGTGCTCGACCCGGGCGGCGGCGTGGCCGGCATCGTTCGCGATCCCTCCGGCCGTCCGGTGCCGGGCGCACTCGTGGTCGCGCTCGCGAACGCCGGCGGCCGCCGCCGCGGTGGCCCGCCCGCGCGCGCCACCGCGACCACCGACGCCGAGGGCCGCTTCAGCATCGCCGACCTGCCCGCCGGACCGGCGCGGCTGGAGGCGCGCGCCGCCGGCTTCGCGCCCAGCTCGCCGCTCGCTGCCGAGTCCTCGCCCGAGGCCGCCAGCCGGGAGCTCGTGCTGCAGCTGCGCGCCCCGAACGTGCTGCAGGGCCGCGTGCTCGGGCCCGACGGGCAGCCGG
>JBKJOI010000544.1:0-10738 GCA_046595695.1 Haliangiales bacterium
GAACGGGTACCGCTTCTGGCACGACGGCTAGCCCGCGGTCGCCAGAGCGCGTGGTCCCCGCGGCTACGGCTTGCGGCCAGGCGGCGTCGCCGGCACGTACTTCAGCTTCTCGCAGAGGAGGCGCGCGAGCTCGGCGACTTCCTGCGCGGGCACCGGATTCGCGACGGTCGCGGGCCGGGCCACGGGTGCGCGAGCGGGCGCCGAGCCGGGCACGAAGGCGGCGATCTCGGCCTCCTTGCGCGTCGCGTACTCCTCGAGCGCGCGCAGCGCGAGCGTGGCGAGCGGCAGGTCGGTGAGCCGCTGCAGGCGCGCCACCAGGCGCGGCGGCAGCTGCAGGAGACGCGCGCGATCGTCGGCGACGAGGTAGAGCATCCACTCGCGCTGCAGGTAGTACTCGGCGTCCTCTTCGTCGCTGTGGCTGACCGGATCGGCGTAGCGGGCGGCGTCGAGCAGGTCAGGCGCGTCGTCGTTGTCGGCGGCGCCGACGGCGGCGTAGTGCCGGTTGTGAGCGCTCACGCGCGGCGGCCGCTCCTGATCGTCTCGCTGCTCCATGAGACGGACCTTGCCACGCGGCTCTGACAGCGTGACATGACCATACATGTACTGCCGTAACGAATGAATGATTCCATTATGTTACGCCGGTCGCTTGCTCACGCCGCGGTCTGTAGCGCCCACAGCTTCGCGTACTTGCCGCCGCGTCCGAGGAGCTCGTCGTGCGTGCCTTCCTCGACCACGTGGCCGGCGTGCATGACGAGGATCCGATCGGCGCGCCGGATGGTCGACAGGCGGTGCGCGATCACCAGCGAGGTGCGGCCGGCCATGAGCGCCGCGAGGCCTTCTTCGACCAGCGCCTCGGCTTCGGGATCGACCGACGCGGTGGCCTCGTCGAGCACAAGCAGCTCGGGCTTGCGCGCGAGCGCGCGCGCGAACGCGACCAGCTGGCGCTCGCCGCCCGAGAAGTCGGCGCCGCGCTCGCCGACGCGGACCTCGAGCGGGTCGGCGGCGCGCCGCGCGAGCAGGCGCGACGCGCCGACGCGCTCGAGCGCCTGGCGCAAATCGTCGTCGCTGGCGCCGGGCGCGGCCATGCGCAGGTTGTCGCCGATGGTGCCCGAGAACAGGAAGACGTCCTGGGGCACGACGGTGACCAGGCGGCGCAGCTCCGACGCGGCGATCACGCGCGCGTCGCGGCCGTCGAGCCGGACGATCCCGCTGTCGGCCTCGTACAGGCGACACAGCAGCTTGATGAGCGTGGACTTGCCCGAGCCGGTGGCGCCGACGACCGCGACGGTCTCGCCGCGCGCGACCGAGAACGAGACGTCGCGCAGCACCGGGTCGCCCCTGCGGTAGGCGAAGCCGACGTGCTCGAAGCGCACCGCGATCTTGGCCGCGGGCGTCGCCTGCTCCGCCTGGCTAGGCGTGGCCACCTCGGCGTCGGCCTCGCCGCTGTCGAGCAGCTTGAAGATGCGCTCGGCCGACGCCATCGACGACTGCATGACCGCGTACTTCGAGGAGAAGTCGCGCACCGGGATGAAGAAGCGGTTGGTCAGATCGATGAACGCGACGACCAGGCCGAACGAGAGCTCGCCGGCGCCGATGCGGTTGCCGCCGTACCAGACGATGGCGGCGAGCGAGAGCGTGCCCAGGCCTTCGACCACCGCGTAGAGCGTGGCGTCGGCCTTGAGCGACGAGAAGTAGGCGTCGCGGTGCTCGCCGTTGATGCGCGCGAAGCCGGCCGCGGCGTCGGCCTCGCGGGCGAAGATCTGGGTCACCTTCACGCCGCCGACCTGCTCCTGCGCGAACGCGTTCAGCTCGGCGAGCTTCTTGCGGATGAGCCGGAACGAGGTGCGCATCCAGCGCCGGAACACGTCGATGATGACGGCGAGGAATGGCAGCGTCGCGAGCGCGAGCAGCGCCAGGCGTGCGTTCAGCGCCAGCAGCAGCGCCAGGATCGCGAGCAGCTTGAGCACGTCGACGATCATGGTGAACGCGCCCGACGCGAACATCTCTTGGATGTTGTCGGTGTCGCCGGTCATGCGCTGGACCAGGCGGCCCACCGGCGTGCGATCGAAGAAGGCGGCGCGGCGGGTCAGCACATGCCGGTGCACCGCGCGGCGCAGATCGTGGGCGGCGCGCTGGCCGGCGAGTTGCTGGGCGTAGAGCTGAGCGTAGCTGAGCAGCGTCTGTGCGACGACGAGCCCGATGAAGATCGCGGCCACCACCGACAGCCCGGCGATGTCGCCCTCGGCGATGTGGTGATCGATGGCGCGCTTGAGCAGCACCGGCTGGGTCAGCTCGCAGGCGATCGCGAGCGGCGCGATGCCGAGCGAGATGAGCAGCCACTGCTTGTGCGGCGCCACGAAGCGCCAGATGCGCCGCATGAGCGCCGTGTCATAGGCCTTGCCCTGGATGTCGTCGTCGCTCGTCAGGGAGGCACTGTCCGTCGCCACGCGCCGATACTATGTCAGAAGCACTCGGGGGCGGGCAGTCCCTTGCACTCGGCGTACGTGATGTCGCAGAGGCATTCGTCCTCGGGAGACGACGCGTAGTGCAGGCACTCGAGGTACGTGCGTGTGCAGCGATCGATGACGCCGATCTCGCGCTCGTCCGCGGCGAGCTCCTCGGTGGCGTCGTCGGGATCGGGGAGCGAGAGATCGTCGCCGGCGCAGGCGCCGAGCGAGAGGGCGAGCGAGAGCGAGAGCAGGTTCGAGACGATGAAGTTCTTCATGGGTGGCCTCCGCGCCCAGGGACGGAGCAAGCCGCATGCCCGCCGAGGGCTGCGGTGAAAACCGCGCGATTGCGACCGCTTGCGCGCGCTGTCCCGATCGCCACCGGGTTGTCCCGTCCGGAACCGCGGCTGTCACATGAGGCCGAGGCGGCGGCGCAGCTCGCCGGGCAGGCAGCGGCGATGGCGCGCAGGGGATACGCTCCGGTGACGTCGGTGCGCGGCGTGGCCGTGCGGACTCTCGCGGCATGGGGCAGACTGCCGAGCCGGCAGTAGCACGGACTGCCGGGCCGGCAGCTTCCGGCCGGCAGTTGTGCGGACTTCCGGGCCGGCGGTGGGCCGGGCTGACTACGCCGCCTCTTCCTCGCGCGTGCGCTCGCGGTAGAGCTCGGCATAGACCCCGCCGCGCGACATGAGCTCGTCGTGCGTGCCGACCTCGACCAGGCGGCCCTCGTCGAGCACGGCGATCAGATCGGCATCCGCGGTGACGGCGACGCGGTGCGAGATCAGGATGACGGTGCGGCCGGCGCGCTCGTGCGCCAGGCGGTCGAGGATCTCGCGCTCGGTGTGCGCGTCGACCGACGACAGCGAGTCGTCGAGGATCAGGATGCGCGGGGCGGCGGCGAGGGCGCGGGCGAGGGCGACGCGCTGGCGCTGGCCGCCCGAGAGGGTGATGCCGCGCTCGCCGACGATGGTGTCGAGGCCCGCTGGCAGGGCGGCCAGGTCACGCGTGAGCCCGGCGACCTCGGAGGCGCGCACGACCGCGGCCAGGCGATCGGCGGGCGGCTCGCCTTCGCGGCGCATCTGCCGGCCGAAGGCGATGTTGTCGGCGATCGACGCGGAGAACAGGAACGCTTCCTGCGGCGCGTAGCCGACCGCGGCGCGCGCCCAGGCCACCGGGGCGGTGGTCACGTCGCGGCCGTCGAAGAAGAGCTGCCCGGGCGATACCTCGAGCACGCGCGCCACCGCCTCGACCAGCGTGGTCTTGCCCGCGCCGGTGCGGCCGACCAGGGCACAGGTGGCGCCCGCCGGGATGGTGAGCCTGACGTCGTCGAGCAGCTTGCGACCACCGGCTAAGATCGTGAGCCCGGCGAGCGTGATCTCGCCGCGCACCGGCGTGTCCGTGGCCGCGCGCAGGCCCGCGACCGCCGCGTCCGCGCCATCGACCAGCGTGGGCGCCTCGGCGAGCAGCTCCTGGAGGCGCCTGTAGCTGGCGGCGCCGCGCTGGAAGAGCGACAGCGTCCAGCCCAGCGCCAGAGTGGGCCACACCAGCAGCCCCACGTAGGCGTTGAAGGCGATCAGCGCGCCCAGCGTGAGGTCGCCGCGCGCCACCATGCGGCCACCCTGCCACAGCACGATCACCGTGCCGATGGCGCCGAACGCACCCAGCAGCGGCATCATCTGGCCGCGCGTGCTCGCCAGCTTGATGTTGGTCTCGAGGTAGTCGTCGCTGCGCCTGGCGAACGCCTGCGCGCGCGCGTCCTCGAGCGCGTACGACTTGACCACCGCGATGCCGGCCAGGTCCTCCTGCGCCGCCGCCGCCAGCTGGCCCATCTGCTGCTGCGCCTGCCGCGACAGCTTGAACAGCCGCCGCCCGAAGCCGCCCGCGGCCAGCGCCAGCAGCGGGTAGGGCAAGAGCGCCCACACCGTGAGCGCGGGCGACAGGTGCAGCATGAAGCCGATGCCCGCGACGTACGCGAAGATCGTGTTCACGAAGTTGAGCAGGCCCGGGCCCCACATGACGCGCATCGTCTGCACGTCGCTGGTCAGGCGTGACATCAGGTCGCCGGTCATGGCGCGTCGGTAGAACGAGGGCGCCAGGCGCAGCAGGTGGTCGAAGACCAGGTTGCGAAGGTCGTACTCGGCGGTGCGCGCGACGTCGAACAGGAAGAGCCGCGAGCCGATGCGGATCAGCGAGGCCAGCACCGCGAACAGCATGATGAACCCGGCCGCCCTGCCGACGTGCTTGGCGCCCCGCGACAGATCATCGATCGCATACTTCAGGAGCAGGGGCACGGTCTGCGCCAGCGCGTTCAGCAGCAGCAGGCACACGATGCCGAGGACGATCCTTCCCCAGTACGGGCGCAGGTGCCGCCACGGTCCGGGCACACGTTCGTCGCGCTTCGTCACCACGGCCATGCGAGCCGGAAACTCTACTAGAAAGCGAGCCGGAGAGTTCGCACCAAAGTGCACGGAAAGCTCTCCGAAAGCTAAATAGACTCGCGGCTTTCCGTTCCAAACAGGCAGCGAGTCGTGGCTTGAAGGGCTTCCAGATGATCGCTTAAGATGCACGGGCCCCAAAACCCTGAACCCCGATCGGACGGTACCGGAGATGGCTGACTACCAGCAGTACCTTGCGATTCTGGAGGCCGAACCCTCGAACGCGCAGGCCATCGCCGCGCTCGAGACCATCGCCTCCTCATCGAACGGGTCGCTCTCCGAGCCGGCGGCGGCGCGTGCCTTCGAGGAAGCGCGCAAGACCCACCGGGACCGCGGTGAGATCGAGCTGGTCGCCCGCCTCTTCGAGATCGAGCTGTCCGCGGCGAAGGATCAGGGCCGGCGCGCCGACCTCCTGCTCGAGCAGGGCCGTCTGTACGCTGACGAGTTCCTCGACGAGGATCAGGCGCAGAAGTGCTTCGAGAGCGTGCTCGCGCTGCGTCCCGACGACAACGACGCCCAGGAAGTGCTCGCGCAGATGGGGCTCGTGCGCGAGAACTGGGAGCGCATCGTGAAGAAGTACCTGGACGAGGCCAAGGCGGCCACCGACCGCTCGCTGGCGACCTCGATGTACCTGTCGGCCGCGAAGACGCTCGCGCGCTACAAGCCGGGATCGGCCGAGGTCGAGGAGCACCTGCGCAAGGCCATCGAGATCGACGCCAAGAACCGCGCCGCCGCCACGCTGCTCGAGCGCATCCTGCGCGCCGCCGGCCGCTGGCAGGACGTCGCCAAGCTGCTCGAGCACCGCGTCGACGCCGCGGCCAGCAAGGACGACCGCGTGCAGGCGCTCATGTCGCTCGCCGACCTGGCGCGCACGCGCCTGGGCAACCCGGCGGGCGCGCTCGACTGCTTCAAGAAGGTGCTCGCCGTCGACGCCGGCCACCCGCGCGCGATGCAGGCGCTCATCGACGTCTACTCGGCCGAGGAGAACTGGTCGGCGCTGGTCAAGGTCTACGAGGGCGCGCTCAAGATCCGGCAGAAGTCGCCCGATGCCGAGCTGGCCCTGGCGCTGCAGGTCGCGATGATCCACTGGAAGCGCCTGCTCGCCATGGATCCCGCCGAAGAAGCCTTCCGGCGCATCCGCAAGGTCGATCCCGCGCACACGGTCATGCTCGACTTCTACCGCGCCTACCACAAGGAGCGCGGCGAGGGGCAGAAGCTCCTGCAGGTGCTGCAGGCGGCGCAAAAGGCCGAGAGCGATCCGGCCCGGCGCAGCGCGCTCTCGGTCGAGATGGCCGGCCTCGCCGAGACCGAGGTCGGCAACCCCGAGAAGGCGATCGACTCGTGGAAGGCGATCCTGCGCCAGGATCCCAAGAACGCCGACGGCCGCGCCGCGCTCAAGCGTCTCTACCAGCGCACCGAGAAGTGGAACGCGCTGCTCGAGCTGCTCAAGGAAGAGATCGAGCAGATCTCGGTCGCCGACGAAACCGGCAGACAGGCGCGCGTCGAGCGCCTGCTCGAGGTGGTCACGATCTACCGCGATCGCCTGAACCTCGACGTCATGGTGATCAACACCTACAATAACGTCCTGGCGCTCGCGCCCGAGCACGCCTTTGCGCTCGACGCGCTGGCGCAGAAGTACGAGCAGCTGGGCCGCTGGAACGATCTCACCGGCGTGCTGCAGCGCAAGGCGTCCGCGCAGGGCACCCCGGTCGCCGAGAAGGTCTCGCTCCTGCGCCGCATCGCGTCGCTGTGGGCCGACCGCTCGGGCAACCACGCGCAGGCGATCAAGCCGCTCGAGGATCTGCTCGCGCTCGAGCCGAGCGACCGCGAGGCCGCCACCAAGCTCAAGGACATCTACGCGCGCCGGCGCCAGTGGCGCGCGCTCATCGATCTCATGGGCCGCGAGCTGCCGACCCTGCCCGAGGAGCGCAAGCGCAACCAGCTCGCCGAGATGGCCAGCCTGGCCTCGGAGAAGCTGGGAGACGCGCGCGCGTCGATCTCGATCTGGAACCGCGTGCTCGAGGACGATCCGCGCGACGCGCTCGCCCTGGCCTCGCTGGCCTCGCTGTACGAGAAGGAGAAGCGCTGGCCGGCGCTCGCCGAGGTCTACCACCGCCAGCGCGAGTCGCTAGCCGCGGCCGCCGAGCCGGGCGCCACCGACCAGCGCGCCACCGTGGCCGTGCTCGAGCGCCTGGGCACGCTCTACGCCGAGAAGCTCGAGGGCCCGGCGCAGGCCGCCCTCGCCTTCTCCGAGGTGCTCCGGCTGCAGCCCGGGCACACCAAGGCGCTGCGCGTCTTGCGCGAGCTCTACGCGCAGGCCGGCGATCTCGACGCGCTCGAGCGCCTCTACGGCGGCCTGGGCGCCTGGGACGATCTGATCGAGGTCTGGACCAGCGTTGCCGAGCGCGCCGACGGCGACAAGAAGCTCGTCATCCTGCAGCGCGCCGCGCGCATCGCCGAGACCCACGTGGGCACGCCCGAGCGGGTCGCGCGCGCCCACGAGCGCATCCTGGGCGTCGACGCCAAGAACCAGGGCGCCGCGCGCGCGCTGGTGCCGATCTACCGCAAGGGCGAGAAGTGGGCGCGCCTGCTGTCCACCTACGAGATCCTGCTCTCGCACGCGACCGAGAAGAGCGAGAAGCTCGCCCTGCACAAGGAGATCCGCCAGCTCTGCGAGGAGAAGATCGGCTCCAAGGCGATGGCCTTCCAGTGGGCCGCCGCGGCCTACGACCTCGCGCCCGACGACGAGGGCCTGCTCAAGGACCTGCAGCGGTTGGGCGCCGAGGCCGACGCCTGGGAGCGGGTCGCCGAGATCCTGCAGAAGCGCGTCGACGACGAGGCGCTGCCGGCCGCCGAGCGCCTGCGGCTCGCGCGCGAGCTCGGCCGCATGCTCGCCGCCAAGCTGCACAAGCCCGATGGCTCGCGCGCCGCCTGGGAGACCGTGCTCGCCGGCGCGCCCGACGATCCCGAGGCCATGACCGCCCTCGAGGACCTGGCCACCCAGCAGGCGCGCTGGCCGGATCTGCTCGTCATCTTCCGCCGCCGCGCCGAGCTCGCGCAGGACAAGGGCAAGAAGCTCGACCTGCTGTTCAAGATCGCCTTCATCGAGGAGGAGCGCATCGGCGACCTCGAGGCCGCCTCGGGCACCTACGACCAGATCCTCAAGATCGACCCGCGCTCGCAGCGGGCCCTGCGCGCTTTCTCCAAGGTGCAGGGCGCGCGCGGCGACGCCGAGGGCCTGGCGCGCGCGCTCGAGCTCGAGCTCGGTCACGCCGACGAGGCCGAACAGAAGGTCGCGCTGCTCCTGCGCCTGGGCGGGCTCTACGAGGAGCGCCTGGGCCGGCGCGCCGACGCGCTCGCTCGCTTCAAGATCGCCTTCGAGCTGTCGCCCGGGCGCCGCGAGGTGCAGACCGCGCTCGAGCGCTTCATGGATCCCAACGCCGCCGAGAAGGTCGACATCGCGCGCCTGCTCGCGCCGGTCTACGAGCGCGCCGACGACGGCGCCAAGCTGGCGCGCGCGCTCGAGATCCTGCGCGCCGCCGAGGAGGCCGACGGCACCCGGCTCGCGCTCGACCGGCGCCTGGTCGGCCTCTACGTCGGCAAGCTCAAGGACCCGCTCAACGCCTACGAGGTCGGCGCGCGCATCCTGTTCGCCGCGCCCGAGGACGAGGACAACCGCGAGGCGCTCGACCGCCTGGCCGGCGAGCTGTCGGCCTACGACGACCTCGCCAACCACTACGACAAGGCGATCGCGGCCGCGGCCGCGCGCTCGGTCGACCCGCGCGTGCTGCATGCCCTGGCCACCGAGCTCGCCGTCATGCTCGACGAGAAGCTCACCCTGCCGCTGCCCGCCGAGGCGGCCTGGCGCAAGGTCCTCGAGCTCGACGCCGCCGACGAGCGCGCCTACCTGGCGCTCGAGAAGCTCCTGCGCGCGGGCGGCCGCTGGGACGATCTGCGCGCGGTGCTCGGCCGGCACGAGCAGAACACGCTCGACACGGTCAAGCGGCGCGAGATCCTGCTGTCGCTCTGCGATCTGTACGAGGGCGTGCTCGAGGACGACAGCGGCGCGGGCGAGGCCTACCGGCACGTGCTCGAGGTCGATCCCGGCTCGATGCGCTCCTACAAGGCGCTCGAGCGGCTCTACGAGCGCGCCGAGAAGTGGGCCGAGCTCGAGGATCTGCTCGCGCGCGAGACCGAGCACGTGCCGGTCGAGGCCGAAAAGATCGCGCTCGTCTACCGCCGCGCCGAGCTGCGCGCGGCGCGTCTGGGCGATCGACCGGGCGCCATCGATCTCGCCGAGGAGGTGCTCGGCCGCGACGCCGCGCACACCCGGGCGCGCGCGCTGCTCGAGGGTCTCTTCGAGGTCAGCGACCTCAAGCTGCGCGTCGCGCGGCTCTTGCGCCCGCGTTACGAGGCCGACGGTCAGTGGCGCGAGGTCGTGCGCATGCTGCAGGGCGAGCGCGAGCTGGCGCAGACGCCGGTCGAGATCGGCGAGTTGCTCGCCAAGATCGCGCAGCTCCAGGAGGAGCGCCTCGCCGACGAGCAGGCCGCGTTCGCCACCTGGCTCGAGGCGCTGCGCGTCGACGCCGAGGACATGCGGCCGCGCCTGGCGCTGCGCCGCCTGGCCCAGCTGCTCGACCAGTGGTCCGCGGCCACCACCGCCTGGGAGGCCGCGTTCGAGCGCGCCTCGGCCGGCAATCTGACCCTGCGCGCCGCGCTCGGCGCCGAGGTCGCGTCCATGTACGACGCGTCGATGGGCGACGTCGTCAAGGCGTCGCGCGCCTACGAGCGCCTGCTCGACGTCGATCCCGGCAACATGGTCACCGGGCTGCAGGCGGCCAACGCGCTCGAGCGGCTCTACGACGAGCAGGAGGCCTGGCCGCAGCTCATCGACATCCTGCGCAAGCAGGCCGACTGGGCGGAGGCGCCCGCCAAGCGGCAGGCCGCGTTCGTGCGCATCGCGCAGATCCAGGAGGCCAAGCTCTCCGACGTGCCGGCCGCGATCGCGACCTGGCGCGAGCTGCTCGGCGAGGACGCCGACAGCGAGCAGGCGCTCGACGCGCTCGAGCGGCTGCACGGCGGCCGCGACGAGCACAAGGACCTCATCGACATCCTGCGCCGGCGCGTCGAGCTGACCCGAGACGCGGGCGTGCGGCGCGGGCTGCTCTGGCGCATCGCCGAGCTGCACGAGAACGCGCTCGCTGACGTCAGCGAGGCGGTCGCCGCCTACCTCGAGATCCTCGACGCCGCGCCCGACGACTCGGGCGCGCTGGGCGAGCTCGCGCGTCTGTACCGCACCCAGGAGCGCTGGGTCGATCTGGTCGAGATCAACGAGCGCCGGCTGACCCTGGCGAGCTCGCGGGCCGAGCGCGCCGCGCGCCGGCTCGAGCTCGGCGACCTGCTGCTCGGCAAGCTGGATCGCCCCGAGGAGGCGCTCGAGCGCTTCCGCCAGATCCTGCTCGAGGAGCCCGACCACGAGCGCGCGCGCATCTCGGTCGAGCGCCTGCTCGAGGACAAGCACTTGCGCCTGCGCGCCGCCGAGATCCTGCAGCCGATCTACGAGGGCAGCGCGGATCACCAGAAGCTGGTCTCGCTGTACGAGCTCGAGGCTGCCGTGCTCGACGACGTGCGCGAGCGCGTCACCCGGCTGCGCAAGATCGCGCTCCTGCGCGAAGGCCCGCTCGCCGACCCCGACGGTGCCTTCGACGCCACCGCGCGCGCGGCCCGCCTGGCCGTCTCCGAGCCCGAGTTCCGCGACATGCTCGCGCAGCTGCAGCGCCTGGCGTTCGAGATCTCGTCAGCAGCGGCGAAGCCGCATCCAGATCGGGGCCCCCTGGGGGGCGAGATCTCGTCAGC
>JBKJOI010000632.1:0-6294 GCA_046595695.1 Haliangiales bacterium
TTGCGCTGATTTGCGCTGATTTGCGCTGATGCGACGTGCGTGGCGAGCGGCGGTCCCGAGGGACGCGCCGGTCGCCCCGCGCCGCTTCGGCCAGATCCCCGTGGCCTGCGTGAGGTCAGCCGTCCTCGCCCGGGGCCGCGTCTCACCAGGATGGTGAAACGCAACTCGCCGGAACGATTGGCTTCAGCTTTTCGCGGGGGGCTGGGCCCTGCATTGCATTGGCCTCCCTCCCGGAGGCCTCCATGAAGTCCGCGCTCGCGCTCATCCTACCTCTGCTCGTGTCCTCTGCCTGTTCGTTCGAAGGTCAGCTCGTCGGTCCGGCTCAAGGTGACGACGACGACACGCCCGTCCCGGGAGCTCCCGATGCCGCGCCGGTCGAGGGCGAACCCGACGCCGCGCCGGTCGCTCAGAGCCTGAGCATCACCGGCAGCGTGCTCGACTTCGCCACCGCGACCCCGCTCGCCGCCGCGCAGCTCGCGACCGAGGGTCTACCGACCGCGCTGGTGGCCACGTCGAACGCCGCGGGCGTCTACTCGATGATGGACCTGCCCGAGACCAGCATCTTCAACGTCGCGGCGACCATGGCCGCCGACTACCGTCCGACCGCCAATCCGCTGCTGAGCACGACCGGCATGATCGCCGGGATCCCCGGCGCGCTCGACATCCACGTGATCTCCTCGGTGTACGTGGAGCGGCAGGCCACGACGATGGCGATCGCGACGGTGCCCGATACCGCGATCGTCGTCGTGGATCTGCTGAGCGGCGAGGGCCTGCCCAAGGAAGGCATCCCGCTCGCGAACATCAAGCTGCGCAGCGCCGGCGGCGCGATCATCGCCGACGGCCCGTACTTCCTGGGCGCGCTCGGCGACGTCGACGCGGCGGTGCTCACGTCCACGGCCTACAACGGCTTCGCCCGCGTCGCGTTCCTGAATGTGCCGCCCGGCCTCCAGTCGCTGAGCGTGACGTTCGGTGGCGGCGGCGGCGGCGGTGGCGGCGGTGGCGGCGGGACGCCGATCACGATCGCCGTGCCGGCAGCCGCGGGCGGCGCGACGCTGACCCGGATCCAGGGCGGAGTAGGCGCCGGAATGTGAGCCGCTGCCTCGGCCCCCGGTCGCGGCCTCGCTTGTAGGACAGAGATCCGGCTGGCATGCTCCACGCCATGTGCCGCAGCAAGTCATCGACTCTCGTCGCCGTGCTGATCGCCGCGCTCACGGGCGCGTGCAACAAGTCCGAAACGCCCAGCGCACCCCGCGCGACCCTCAGCGACGCGGGCGCCGCGGCCGCCTCCGCCGCCCGCGACGGCGGCGCCGCGCCCGTGCCCGCGGCCGATGCCTACCAGGCACTCATCGACGCCGAGGGCCGCACCGCCGACGACCGCAACCAGGACGGTTCGCGCAAGCCCGCCGAGTTCCTCCGCTTCACCGGCGTGCAGCCGGGCATGCGCGTCGCCGACCTCGCCGCAGGCGGGGGCTACACCACCGAGCTGCTGGTCCGCGCGGTCGCGCCGGCCGGCGTCGTCTACGCGCAGAATCCCGCCTTCGTGCTCAACAAGTTCGTGAGCAAGACGTGGCCGGAGCGGCTGGCGCGTCCGATCAACAAGGACGTCGTGCGCGTCGACCGCGAGCTCGAGGATCCGCTGCCCGCGGAGGCCAAGGAGCTCGACCTCGTGGTGATGGGCTTCTTCTACCACGACACCGTCTGGCTCAAGACCGACCGGGCGGCCATGAACGCCAAGATCTTCACGGCGCTCAGGCCCGGCGGCACATTCGTGGTCGCCGACCACAGCGCCAAGATCGGCGCCGGCACCAACGTCGCCGAGTCACTGCACCGCATCGAGGAGAAGCTGGTCGTCGACGAGATCACCAAGGCGGGCTTCAAGCTCGAGGGCCGCAGCGAGATCTACGCCAACCCGCAGGACGCGCGCGACTGGAACGTCTTCGGCGAGGGCCGCGGCACCACCGACCGGTTCGTCCTCAAGTTCGTGAAGCCGGTCGCTCCGTGAGGCCCGCGCCGCGTCCTACAGCAGCCGCGGCTGAGCCAGCACCGGCGCCGGCTGCTCGAGGTGCAGGTGCGCGTAGGCCTTGCCGGTCGCGGTGCGGCCGCGCGGCGTGCGCGACACGAAGCCCTCCTGCACCAGGTACGGCTCGACGGTATTCTCGAGCGTGTCGCGCTCCTGCCCCAGCGACGCGGCGAGCGCGTCGATGCCGACCGGGCCGCCGTCGAAGCGCTCGATCATGGCGCGCAGGTAGGAGTGGTCGAGCACGTCCAGGCCCGAGGCGTCGACCTCGAGCCGGCCGAGCGCGAAGTCAGCCATGGGCCGGGTGATGCGCCCGTCGCCGTGCACGAGCGCGAAGTCGCGCACGTTCTTGAGCAGGCGGTTGGCGATGCGCGGCGTGCCGCGCGAGCGCCGGCCGATCTCGGCCGCGCCGTCCTCGGCGATCTCGACGCCCAGGAGCGTCGCCGAGCGCAGCACGATGCGGGTGAGATCCGCGTCGTTGTAGTAGCGCAGCGAGCCGACGTAGCCGAAACGGTTGAGCAGGGGCGAGGTGAGCAGGCCGGCGCGCGTGGTCGCGGCCAGCAGCGTGAAGCGCGGCAGCGGCATGCTGACCGCGCGCGCGTGCGGCCCGTCGCCGATGAAGACGTCGATCCGGTAGTCCTCCATGGCCGGGTAGAGGTTCTCTTCCACCACGGGTGACAGCCGGTGGACCTCGTCGATGAACAGCACGTCGCGCTCGCCCAGCGAGGTGAGCAGGCCGGCGAGCATGCCCTTGTGGTCGATGGCCGGGCCGCTGGTGATGTGCAGCTTGACCCCGAGCTCCTCGGCGATCACGTAGGCGAGCGTGGTCTTGCCCAGCCCGGGCGGGCCCGCGAACAGCATGTGGTCGAGCGCGTCGCCGCGCTTGAGCGCCGCCTTCACGAACACGCGCAGGTTGTCGAGCAGCGCCGGCTGGCCGACGTACTCGTCGAAGCGACGCGGCCTGAGCGCCGCGTCGACCTCCTTCTCGGCGGCCTGCGCCACGGGCGAGATCGCGCCACGCTCGGGCGCCGCCACGTCCGCGTCGAGTGCTTCCTCGTCATGCTTCTTGCGCGCCATGTCTCCGGGACCTTATCTCACAGCCGCGGCATGGCGCGGATGGCGTCACGCAAGAGCGACTCGACCGAGGCCCCGGGCACGAGCTCGAGCCGGGCCACCACCTTGTCGACCTCGGCGGCGCGCCAGCCCATGCCGACCAGCGCCGACGCGACGTCGTCGAGCAGCGGCGAGCGCCCGCCGCGCTTGGCCGACGACGCGACCCCGCCGGAGCTGCGCGGGCCCTCGATCCCCGCGGCGCTCCAGTTGGCGAGCATCCACTCGCACTTCTCGCGCAGCTCGACGACCAGCAGATCGGCGGTCTTCTTGCCGACGCCCTTGATACGCGTGAGCGCCGCCGCGTCGGCCGCCGCGATCGCGCGCGCCAGCTCGATCGGCGAGGTCACGCCCGACAGGATCGCGATCGCCGTGGACGGCCCGACGTTCTTCACGGTGATGAGGTGATCGAAGAGATCGCGCTCGGGCGCCTCGGCGAAGCCGTAGAGCGCGATCTTGTTCTCCTGCGCGTGGGTGAACACGCGCAGCGTGACCTCCGAGCCGGGCTCGGGCAGCTGGGCCAGGGTCGTGAGCGAGACCGCGACCTCGTAGCCGACGCCGCCGCAGTCGACGACGACGTAGTCGGCGCCGCGCTCGATCAGGGTGCCGCGCAGCCGGGCGATCATCGGGCCGCCCCCGCGCGCGCGAGCAGGAAGCGCTGCTCGCGCTCGCGCAAGAGCGCGTGCGTGATCGCGACCGCCAGCGCATCGGTCGCGTCGGAGCGCGGCGCCCGCTTGAGGCCGAGGAGCCCGCGCACCATGAGACCGACCTGATCCTTGCCGGCGCGGCCGCGCCCGGTGACCGCCAGCTTCACTTTGGCCGGCGCGTAGGCGGTCACCGACAGCCCCGCCTGCGCACACGCGACCATGGCCGCCCCGCGCGCCTGCGCCAGGGCGACCATGGAGCGCACATTCTTGCCGAAGAACACGTCCTCCATGGCCACCACATCAGGACGCAGTTCCTGGACGATCTCTCGGATTCCATTGGCGATTTCACCCAGGCGCCGCTCCAGCGGATCGTCCTTGTCGGCCTCGACCACGCCACACTCCACATAATGAAGGCGGGGGCTGGGTTCGGCGCTCGCGGTGACCACCGCGTAGCCGGTGACCCGCGAGCCTGGATCGATGCCGAGAATGCGAAGCACTGCCTGCAATCTAGCCGCGCGGTCTGACAAGGGGCAAGATCGGGTGGTGCTGGGAGGGTCGGAGCGCTTCGAGGTGGTCGGCAGGCTGGGTGCCGGCGGCATGGGCGTCGTCTACGAGGTGATCGATCGCCAGCGCCAGGCGCGCATGGCGCTCAAGACGCTGCGCGTGACCGACGCCGGCACGATCGTGCGGCTCAAGCGTGAGTTCCGCGCGCTGCAGGATCTGCAGCACCCCAACCTCGTCGTGCTCGGCGAGCTCATCGAGCAGGACGGCAGCTGGTGCTTCACGATGGAGCTGGTGCCCGGCGTCGACTTCCTGGCGCACGTGCGCCCGGGGCGCGCCGCCCTGGTCGGCTCGGAGAGCATGGAGCTCGGCCGCACCGTGCAGTCGATCGAGCAGCTCGTGCCCCGCGGCGGGGCCGCCAGGTCGGACCGGGTCGCCCCGCTCGACGGCGGCACCCTCGACGTGGCGCGCCTGCGTCCGGCGCTCGCGCAGCTGGCCTCGGGGCTGGCCGCGCTGCACGGGGCGCGCATGGTCCACCGCGACGTGAAGCCCGGCAACGTGCGGGTCACGCCCGACGGTCGCGTGGTGCTGCTCGATTTCGGCCTGGTCGCCGAGGCGCATCGCTCGAGCTCGGACGTGCTCACCGATCCGCACGTGGTCGGCACCGCGGCCTACATGGCGCCCGAGCAGGCCGCGGCGCAGCGCGTGGGCGCGCCCGCCGACTGGTACTCG
The DNA here is from genome assembly GCA_046595695.1 of Haliangiales bacterium. Classification (GTDB taxonomy): domain Bacteria; phylum Myxococcota_A; class Polyangia; order Haliangiales; family SHYZ01; genus JBKJOI01. The sequence continues at coordinate 5,008 of JBKJOI010000632.1, forward strand.
GTGGGCGTCATGCTCTACGAGGCGCTGACCGGCCGCCTGCCCTTCATCGGCCCGCCGCTCGAGCAGCTCCTGCTCAAGCAGCGCCACGAGCCGCCGCCGCCGCGCACGTTCGCGCCCGACATCCCCGCCGACCTCGACACGCTGTGCACGCAGCTCCTGCGCCGTGATCCCGCGGAGCGCCTTCGTGGCAGCGAGGTGCTCGCGCACCTGGGTGTGGCCCTGGCGGCGTCGAGCGCCGCGCAGGCGAGCTCGCCCAGCTATGGCTCGTACGACCCGCCGTTCCTCGGCCGCGAGACCGAGCTGGCCACGCTCGCCGGCGCCTTCGCCGACAGCCGCGCCGGCGGGACGGTCACCGTGCTCATCGGCGGCCGCTCGGGCGTGGGCAAGAGCGCGCTGGTGCAGCGGGCGCTGGCGCGCGCGCGCGAGGCGGTGCCCGGGCTGACCGTGCTCTCGGGCCGCTGCCACGAGCGCGAGAGCGTGCCCTACAAGGCCTTCGACGGCATCGCCGACGCGCTGGCGGGCCACCTGGCGGCGCTGCCGCACACCGTCGTGCGCGCGCTGGTGCCGCGCGGCGCCGAGCTGCTCGCGCACGTATTCCCGCAGCTCACCACCGTCGAGGAGCTGGCGCGCGCCGCGCGCACCTCGGCGCGCGCCGTCGATCCGCTCGAGCAGCGGCGCCAGCTGTTCGCCGCGCTGCGCGCTCTGCTCGACGGCCTGGCCCTGCAGGCGCCCGTGTGCCTCTCGATCGACGATCTGCAGTGGGCCGACGCCGACAGCCTGGCGCTGCTTTCGGCGCTGCTCACGCCGCCCGACGCGCCGCCGCTGCTCTTGCTGGCCACGCTGCGCGATGACTCGCCCGACGCCGCGCGGGTGAGCCTGCCCGGCGATGTGCGCCGGCTCGACGTCCAGCCGCTGCCGCGCGGCGAGGCGCGCGCGCTCGCCGAGCGGCTGCTCGAGCTGGCCGGCGCGCCTACCGGCGCGGCCGCCGCGATCGTCGAGGAGGCCGGCGGCCACCCGCTGTTCATCGACGAGCTGGCGCGCCGCGCCGCCTCGGGTGGCGCGGGCACACCCGGGGCACTGCGCCTCGACGACGCGCTGTGGGAGCGCGCCGAGCGGCTCGATCCCAGCGCGCGCGCGCTGCTCGAGCTCATCGTGCTCGCCGGCGGACCGCTGCGCCAGAGCACCGCGCAGCGCGCCGCCGGTGGCGAGGCCGCGGTGTTCCTGCGCCTGCTCGGCGAGCTGCGCGTGACGCGCTTCTGCCGCACCTCGGAGGCGCGCGCCCCCGAG
>JBKJOI010000894.1:0-2669 GCA_046595695.1 Haliangiales bacterium
ACGTGCACCGCATCGGCCGCACCGGCCGCGCCGGGCACAAGGGGCTCGCGTTCTCGCTGTGCGCGCGCCGCGAGCGCGAGCGCGCCTCGGCCATCGAGGACCACCTGGGTGCGACGATCCACTGGGGCAAGCTCGTGTTCGATCGCGCGCCCGCACGGCCGGCGCCGGCGGCAATGGTCACGCTCATGATCGAGGGCGGGAAGCAGGACAAGCTGCGCCCGGGCGATCTGCTGGGCGCGCTGACCGGCGACGTCGGCCTGGCTGGCGACGCTATCGGCAAGATCGACATCCTGCTGCGCTGGAGCTACGTCGCGGTGCGCAGGGATCAGGTGGAGGCGGCGCTGAAGGGCCTGAAGAAGGGCAAGATCAAGGGCAAGACCTTCCGGGTCTCGCGCCGCTGAGCGGCGGCGCGGGCGCGGCGCCTCCGCGCGGCGCGGCTCACTTGCTCCAGATGGCCGCGTAGGCGGCGACGCCGCCGGCGTCGACGCCGGTGACCGCCCTGGTGGCGAAGCCCTGGGCGCTGAAGCTCGTCCAGGTCGTCTGGTACTGCGCCGGCGTCTGGCCGTGGCGCGCGGCCCAGGCGCTGCCCAGGCTCGCCGACGAGAAGATCGCAGAGTAGAAGACCACGCCGTCGTGGCGGTAGGTGTTCACGTAGTGGGGCAGCCGGCCGGCGGCGAGCTGCGCGTCGACCTCGGCCTGGTACGACGACGCGGCGACCTTGTGCAGCGCCCACCAGCCGCCGAACGGCGCCTTGTCCCAGAGCGCGGTCACCTGGCGCGCGCCGTTCACCGACACCAGCGAGACGTTCACCGGTCGGAAGCCCTGGCCGATCAGCTCGGTGACCTTGGCCACGTGGGTGGCCTCGCTGACGCCGTGGTAGGCGGTCCAGGCGGCGCCTGGCTCCTGGGTGAAGATGGCCGCGTAGCGCACCGCGCCCGCCGAGAGGTAGCTGTCGACGTGGGTCAGGCGGTAGCCCTGGCCGCTCCAGGTGGTGACCTCGGTCTGGTACTGCGCGGCGGTCAGGCCGTGGCGCGCGATCCAGGCGACCCCGCCGGCGGGGCGGAAGGTGGCGTTCAGGTAGGCGGTGCCGCCGACGTCGAAGCCGTCGATCCACACCGGGCGGTAGCCCGCGCTCACGATGTCGGTGAACACCTGCTGGTACTGCGCCGCCGGCACGCCGTTGCGGGCGATCTCGCCCATGCCGGCGGGCTGCGTCGAGACGTTGAAGGTGCGCGTCGTGCGCAGGCTGTTGTTGATCAGGATGCGCGCGGTCCAGCTGCCCGAGGTCGCGGGCACGATCCAGGTCCAGCTCGGGAACCAATGCGCGTAGCGGGCGACGCCCGGCACCGTCCACGACCACGAGCTCGGCACGCTGCCGTCGGGCGCGACCATCGAGATGGTCACCACGTCGCCGCCGCGCAGCGCCGCCGAGAGCGCGAGGCCGAGGGTCTCGTTCTGCGCGAAGAGCGTCGGGTTCGCGACCGGGTCCTTCACCTGATCGACGTTCGCGAACGCGCCCTTGCGCAGCATGACGTCCATGACGTCGGACGGAGCGGCGTACGCGGGCGGCGCCGGCCACATCCCGTTGAACGCCTCGACGACGCTGCCGCTGCAGTCGTGGACCTCGAGGTGCAGGTGCGGGTGCGACGAGCAGCCCGAGCTGCCGGCGACGCCGAGCGTCTGCCCGGCGGTGACCGTCTGGCCCACGGTGACCACGACCGAGTCGCGGCGCAGGTGGCCGTAGAAGACGCGGTAGCCGTTGGCGTGCTCGATCTCGACGACGTTCCACTGCCCGGTGCACGTGGTGTGGCGGTCCTCCTGGTCCTCGACGACCACGCGCACGATGCCAGGGGCGGCGGCGCGCACGACCGCGGCGCCGCTGTCCATGCCGCGGAACGACGCGATGTCGATGTCGGCGCCGTTGTGGCCGTCGTAGGTGCGCGCGAGCGTGCCGGTCTGGCCCATGAAGTCGCGCAGGCCGGTGGTGGTGTCGCGATCGGTGTAGTTGTTGATCATCCAGTCGCGGCCGTTCGTGCCCGCGAGCGGGAAGACGGTGAACGATAGCGCCGAGGCCAGGCAGCTCGGGCCGGCCCACGTGGTGGGCGCGCCAGCCGTGCCGTCGTCGCGCGCGGGGGCGTCGGCCTGCGGATCGCGATCCTCGGCCTGCACGACGACCCAGTCGGAGTGGTCGGGCTCGCGCGGCTCGGCGGGCAGGAGCTCCTCGGGCAGGAGCTCGAGGTCGAGCGGCTCGCGCGGCGCGGCGGCCTGGGCCGCGCCGCCACGGGGCTCCTCGTCGGGCTCGGTCTCGAGATCGGCGCAGGCGGGCAGGATCGCCCCGCAGAGCAGCGCGGCGAAGGCACGTGAAGTCTTGGTCATGCGGCGCTGGTTTGCAGCCTCCGTGCCGCGCGGCGTGAGCGAGAATGATCCTGAAATGACGAGGCGTTACGTCGTTACTGGCCACCGGGTTCGAGCGTGACAGAGGGGGCCGGGGAGCGCGACAAGCGGGGCCCGGAGTGCGACCGGGGCTAGTGGAGCGACATGCAGGAGAAGCAGATGCCGCCGTCGCAGCCCTGGAGCTTCTGCGCGCACAGGCCGAGCTTGCCCTCCGCGTAGCGGCAGGTCTGCCCGTCCTTGGTGCACACCGCGACCGGGTCGGTCGGCGCGCCGGT
>JBKJOI010000979.1:0-3728 GCA_046595695.1 Haliangiales bacterium
CGCGCTGGCGCGAAGATTAGCTTGCCGCGCGCATCCGCTCGAGACCGTCGAGGATGAGCTCGAGGCCGAGCTCGAGCGCGTGCATGCCGTCGTGGCGTCCCGCAATGACCTCCTGCGACATCCCGTTCAGGTAGGGGAACTCCTCGACCGGGATGAGCGGCAGGAACTGCTTCGCCGCGGTCGCGTACTCGGACGGCTCGAGCGGGAAGCTCAGCTTCTGGAAGGTGAAGCCGTAGATGTACGCGTCGAGCGCGTTCCAGGCATGGTCAGCCATGGAGTACGAGAAGCCCGCCTGGCGCAGGCACCCGATCGTCGCGTCCACGTAGTGCAGCATGGTCGGGCCGATGTTGACCCGGGAGACGAACAGCACGGTCGCCCACGGGTGTCGCATCAGGACCGCGTGTGCCGAGATCGCGCGCCGGCGCATGGCCGTTCTCCAGTCGCCGCCGAGCGAGGGCAGGTCGATCTCGCTGGCCACGAGCTCCACGAGACCGTCGAGGATGTCCTCCTTGCTGGCCACGTGGTTGTAGAGCGACATCGCCTCAACCCCGAGCACCTGCGCGAGCTTGCGCATCGAGAGCGCCTCGATGCCGCCCTTGTCAGCCATCTGCAGCGCCGCGCGCAGCACCTTCGGCCTGGTGAGCGGCGTGCGCCGGATGGGTGTTTTCCTGGTCTTCTGGGCCATCTGGATCCTTCGCCGCTGCACCTGTTGACATACGCCGTAAGTATGGCTTGACAGACTGACAGCGTAAGTACAACTTACAGCGTAAGCAGGGCAAGTCAACCTCCCGCTCTGCCGCGAAAGAGAGCCGGCCCCATGCACGCCACCGAGACGAACGCGACCCTCCGCACCGCCGCCGCCGGGACCGTGAGCCGCACGATGCAGGCGATCGTGCACCCGCGCTACGGCACGATGGACGTGCTGGCGTTCGAGGAGGTCGCGCGTCCCATCCCGGGCGACGACGACGTGCTGGTGCGGGTGCACGCGGCGGGCGCGAGCATCGGCGACCACTTCATCATCACTGGCAAGCCGTACATGATCCGGCTCATGCCGTTCGGCGGCTTTCCCCGGCCCAGGAACCGCGTGCCCGGCCAGGACGTCGCCGGCCGGGTCGAGGCGGTCGGCGCCAAGGTCACGGCGTTTCGCTCGGGCGACGAGGTCTTCGGCCACTCGGCCACCGGCGCGTTCGCCGAGTACGTGGTTGTGCCCGCCAACATGCTCGCGGCCAAGCCGAGCAACCTGACCTTCGAGGAGGCGGCGGCCACCCCGTGGGCGTTCGCCGCGCTGCAAGGGCTCCGCGACGCGGGTGGCCTGAAGGCGGGTCAGAAGGTCCTGATCAACGGTGCGTCGGGCGGCGTGGGCACGTGGGCGGTCCAGATCGCAAAGGCGATGGGAGCGGAGGTGACCGCGGTCTGCAGCACGCGCAACCTCGAGATGGTGCGCGCGCTCGGCGCCGACCATGTGGTCGACTACACCAAGGAGGACTTCGTCCAGGGTGGGGCGCGCTTCGACCTGGTGCTGGACACCGTCGGCAACCGCTCGCTCTCCGAGTGCAGGAGCGTGCTCGTGCCCCAGGGCACCTTCGTCGCGTGCTCGGGGGGCTCGTCGGCGCTGGTCTGGCTCTTCCGCATGGCGGTGGCTGGCGTCACGTCGCTGTTCACGAGCCAGAAGCTCAAGTCGCTCTTCACGGCGCCCAACCACAAGGACCTGCTGGCGCTGAAGGAGCTCGTCGAGGCCAGGAAGCTGAAGCCCGTGATCGAGCGGAGCTACCCGCTGAGCGAGGTCGCCGCCGCGCTGCGGCACGTCGGCTCGGGACACGCCCGGGGCCAGACCGTCATCCGCATCGTTGGGTAGTGGGAGGAGTGCGAGGAGTGGTGCGGGGGGAACGTCGGAGCGCTAGTACTCGACGGTGACGTCGGCGGTGTAGCCCTCGGTCGCGAAGCCGTGCACGCGCACGGTGATGGTGCGACCGGCGAGGCTGTAGGTGCTCACCGAGCCGACCAGCCGCTCGGGGCCGCCGCCCGCGGTGATCAGCACCGAGACGCCGTTGGTGACCCGGTGCACCAGCACGGTCGCCTGCGGGATGCCCTGGTCCCAGCCGCTCTTCATGCGGTACTCGACGGTGAAGTAGTCGTTGTTGTCGGTGCCGATGCGGACCATGAGCGGACCGTTGGCCTCGGGGCGGTTGATCGACGCGATGTTCGAGCGCCAGGTCTGCGTGCTCGTGCCCGGGTTGAGCCGCGCGATGCGGTGCTCGGGGATGAACGCCTGCTTGGTCTTGTACGGCGCGTTCATCTCGGGGCCGGCGGTGCCGGTGGTCGGGTGGGCGAAGCCGTGGACGGCCATCGCGCTCATGATGTCCCAGTAGTCGAAGTACTCGCCGGGCGCCGACCAGTCGGAGTTCTTGCGCGTGGTGTCGTCGAACGAGTGATCCCACCAGCCGAAGGTGTGGCCGGTCTCGTGCGCGAGGAAGGTCAGGTTGGAGCTGTTCGGCGTGGCCAGCACGCGGCCGCCCGAGTTGCCCGCGTCACCCTCGCCGTTGACGATGCTGATGACGTCGACGTAGCCGGCCTTCGAGCCGGTGTAGGCGTCGATGCACTTGCCGGCGCGATCCCAGCGGCTGAGCGACGAGGTCCAGAAGGCGTTGGTCACCGACATGGTCTGCCAGGCGTCGACGACGTTCGTGCCGGTGAGATCCCACGAGCCGTACGACAGGTCGCGCCAGTACTGGACCAGGCCGCCGCCGCCGAGCGCGAGCTCGCGGTAGAAGGCGTTGTCACGCGGCTCGGTGCCCACGTCGGAGAACTTGCACTTGAGCAGCAGCCACGGCTTGGCGGTGAAGGCAGCCCAGCCGGTGTGGTTGTTGGGCGCCCACTGCGAGTAGGCCCACCAGTACGTCAGGTTGGTGCCGTCCCAGCGCCCGTCGGCGCGCACGAACATGTTCCAGTAGAGGTCGTAGACCATCGCGTCGTCGCGGGTGTAGCCGCCCGGCTCGGCGACCGCGCCGTGCATGGCGCCCCAGAAGACCAGGCTGTTGCCGGAGGTGCTGAGCTGGCCGGTGCCCACGGGGATGCTCGGCAGCGGCCCGCCCGCCCACTCGAGCCGGTGGAAGCGGGTTGCGCCGGTCACGCGGTCGCGTAGCACCACGTCGTCCACGTTGTTGTCGTCGATGCGCGCGACCGTGACCTGATCGTTGCCGCCGACGATCCAGGCGTTCGACGTGAACGCCCACCAGAAGGTGTGGCTGGCGCCGTCCCAGACCGAGTAGTACGAGATCGCCTGGCCCCAGCCGTTCACGACCAGCAGGTCGTCGCGGCCGTCGCCGCCGAAGTCGCCGGCGCGCAGCTGCAGGCCCGCCGCCGCGGCGCCCAGGTTGCCCGGGTTGAACGCGGGCGTGTCGCCGAAGAAGTGGTTGCCCTTGATCGAGTACATCCGGTAGGCGCCGCCGGCGCGCGGGTAGATCAGCACGTCGTCGCGGCCGTCGGCGTCGAAGTCGCCGACGATCGAGTCCTCGTTGTCGCCGATGAAGTTGCCCTGCGTGAACCACCACCACAGCTCGCGCCGGTCGCTGCTGATGCCGTAGCACTGCAAGGCGTTGTCGTCGGTGATCACGCAGGTCTGGTCGTAGCCGTCGCCGTGGAAGTCACCGGTGATCACGCGCTTGATGGGGCGGTGCAGGTAGAGGTGCAGCACGCCGGTCTTCTCGAAGTCGGTCTTGCTCACGAAC
>JBKJOI010000162.1:0-12079 GCA_046595695.1 Haliangiales bacterium
GCCACTCGCCCGCCATGACCACGTCGGCAGCGCGCAGGTAGCCGTGCACCAGGCCCGCCGCGTGCGCGCCGTCGATCGCGCGCGCCAAACTCTGCGCCAGGTACGCGACCACCGGATCCGGTGCTGGCCGGCCGCGCGCGATGCGCTCGGCCAGCGTCTGCCCGGCCGCGGGCGCGAGCGCCACCCAGACGCCGCCGCGCGCGGCGCCGATCCCCGACGCGGCCGCGGCGGCCTCGGCGCCCAGGAAGGGATCCACGCCGGCGTCGAGCACGCGCACCAGGTGCGCGCCATCAGCGGTACGGGTGGCGCGCGCCGCGTCCACGAAGCGTGCGCGCGACTCCGGCGACACCAGGAGACCCGCGTGCGGGATCCACAGGACGACCTCGCGCCCCGCGCCCAGCTCGAGCGCCGAGTACGCGCGGTAGAGCGGTCCACCCGGCTCCACCCGCAGGAGGTCGAAGCGATCCGCGACGCGCGTGCCCGGCTGCGCCATTATCAGGTCTTCCCCGTGGAGCCGAAGCCGCCGTCACCACGCGCGGTGCCGGCAAGCTCTTCGACCTCGATGAGGTCGGCCTGCGCGACCTCGGCGATCACCAACTGGGCCACGCGCTCACCGCTCTTGACCACGAACGCGACGGCGCCGTGGTTGACCAGCAGCACCTTCACCTCGCCGCGGTAGTCGGCGTCGATGGTGCCGGGCGCGTTCAGGCAGGTGACGCCATGGCGCGCAGCCAGCCCGGAGCGTGGGCGCACCTGGCCCTCCCATCCGGGCGGGATGGCCATGGCGAGGCCGGTCGGCACCATGGCCGAGGCTCCGGGTTCGATGGTGAGAGGGAGATCGAGAGCCGCCGCCAGGTCGAGCCCGGCGGCGCCCTCGGTCATGTAGCGGGGAAGGATGGCGTCGGGACGGAGACGCTTGATCTGGATCCGAGGCCGGATTGGAGAAGCTTGTCCGTCACGACGCATCGTCCTGCCTCCCCCCGGTCAGAAACCGTGGTCAGGCAGGGTGATGCCGGACCAAAGTTACGATCGCGCGTTTACGACAGACGCGGGATCAGTTGCAAGTGCTTCCTTCCGCGAGAGGCGGATCTTGCCCTGACGATCGATCGCAATGACCTTGACCATCACCTCGTCGCCCTCTTTGACCACGTCTTCGACGCTTTTCACCCGCTCGGCGGCCAGCTCGCTGATGTGCACGAGACCATCGGTGCCGGGCATGATCTCGACGAAGGCGCCGAACTCAGCGATACGCTTCACGATTCCGCTGTAGGTCTGGCCGATTTCCGGCTCCGCCGTCAGGCCGCGGACGATGTCCATGGCCTTCTCCGCCTTGCGCGCGTTGTCCGACGCGATGTTGACGGTGCCGTCGTCCTGGACCTCGATCGAGACGCCCGTCTGCTCCTGGATGGCGCGGATCGTCTTACCGCCGGGTCCGATGATGTCTCGGATGCGGTCGGGCTTGACCGTCATGGTGTAGATGCGCGGCGCCCACGGCGACATGTCGTCGCGCGGTGCAGCCAGCGCCTCGGCCATCTTGTCGAGGATGTGGTAGCGGCCGTCCTTGGCCTGCGCCAGCGCACGCTCGAGGATGTCGCGGGTGAGGCCCGCGATCTTGATGTCCATCTGCAGCGCGGTGATGCCGGCGCGGGTGCCGCAGACCTTGAAGTCCATGTCGCCGAGGTGATCCTCGTCGCCGAGGATGTCGGAGAGGATGGCGACGCGATCGCCTTCCTTCATGAGGCCCATGGCGATGCCCGCCACGGGCGCGGACAGAGGCACGCCCGCGTCCATGAGCGCCAGCGAGCCGCCGCAGACCGAGGCCATCGACGACGAGCCGTTCGACTCGAGGATCTCCGACAGCACGCGCAGCACGTAGGGGAAGTCCGCCTTGGCGGGCAGCACCTGCTGGAGCGCGCGCTCGGCCAGGTGGCCGTGACCGATCTCGCGCCGGCCGGGGCCGCGCACCGGCTTGGTCTCGCCCGTCGAGTAGGGCGGGAAGTTATAGTGCAACATGAAGCGCTTGGTCGAGTCGCCGTTCAGCGTCTCGATGCGCTGCGCGTCGCCCTCGGTGCCCATGGTGGCCGAGACGAGCGCCTGGGTCTCACCGCGGGTGAACAGCGCCGAGCCGTGCACGCGCGGCAGCACGCCGACCTCGCAAGTGACGGCGCGGATGTCGGCGCCACGGCGGCCGTCGATACGGTTGCCCGTCGACAGCGTGAGCTCGCGGGCGTGCTTCTTCTTCAGGCCCTCGTAGGCGGCGTCGACGTCCTTCTCGCGGCCCTTGTAGGGCGCGCCCTCGGTGCACAGCGACTTCACGATCTCGTCGTGGACCGCGTGCAGGGTGCCGTAGCGCTCTTGCTTGATGCGCATGGCCATGGCCGCGCCCACCTTCTCGTGCGCGATCTCGGCGACGCGCGCGTGCAGGACCTCGTCCTTGACCGGCGGCTTGTAGTCACGCTTGGGCTTGCCGACGGCGACACGCAGCTTCTCCTGCAGGTCGATGAGCGGCTGCGCCTGCGCGAACGCGAAGTACAGCGACTCGATGACGATCTGCTCGGGGACTTCCTTCGAGGAGCCCTCGACCATGACGATCGCGTCACGCGAGCAGGCGACGACGAAGTCGAGATCGCCCTCACCGCGCTGGGTGAAGGTCGGGTTCAGGACGAACTGGCCGTCGACGCGACCGACGCGCACGCACGCCAGTGGGCCGGCCCAGTTGAGATCCGACAGCATGAGCGCGGCCGAAGCGCCGGTCACCGCGAGCACGTCGGGCGTGTGCTCCTTGTCGGTGCTCAGCACGGTCGCGATGAGCTGGGTGTCGAAGCGCCAGCCCTTGGCGAACAGCGGGCGGCACGGGCGGTCCATGAGGCGCGAGGTCAGGATCTCGTGCTCGCTCAGCCGGCCCTCGCGGCGGAAGTAGTTGCCGGGGATGCGGCCGGCGGCCGAGATCTTCTCCTGGTACTCACAGGTGAGCGGCAGGAAATCGAGGTCCTTCGGCTTCTGCGACGCGGTGGCGGTCACCAGCACCATCGTGTCGCCGTGGCGCACGATGACCGAGCCGCCGGCCTGCTTGGCCATACGGCCGGTCTCGATGCTCAGCTCGAGCCCGTTGACCATTACCCCTTCACGAACGTAGGTCATGAACACTCCTCTTTCCCTATGACGGGTGGCTAGAAGAGCGGGCGGGCTTGGTCTTCCCGTGCTGCCCACGACGACGCACGTCTCGCGGGCACCACTGAAAGGCAAAGTCTCGCCTCGCTCCGGATGCACGAAAGCCGCCGGCCCTTCAGCAGGACCGGCGGCGACGACCTTTCAAAGAACCGCCTAGAACTAGAACGACGTCCCGATCGAACGAACCGGCGCGAATCGGCTACTTGCGGATGCCGAGCGTGTCGATCAGCTTGCGGTAGCGATCGACGTTCTTCGACTTGAGGTAGTCGAGGAGGCGGCGGCGCTGACCGACGAGCTTGAGAAGGCCACGACGCGAGTGGTGGTCCTTCGCGTGGGTCTTGAAGTGCTCGGTCAGGTGCGTGACGCGCTCGGTCATCAGCGCGATCTGGACCTCGGGCGAGCCGGTGTCGGCGTCGGCCTGAGCAAACTTCTTGATGATTTCCTGCTTACGGATGGAGGCGAAGCTCGCGCTCATGATGCTTTGGTTTCCTTCGATGCCTGAGGCTACTTGGGCCGGATGGTTGCTATCCGGGTTTCAGGTGCGAAACCATGCCGCAAGGCCGAGCACGTGTCAACCCGAATGCTGGCCGGTCTGGCCGGTCGCCATGACCCGCAGATAGGCCATTTTCAATGCCCTCGCCTGCGGCTCCAGGGCCCTAGCCGTAGGCTCCGATGCTGGCGCCGCCGGCTCGTCTCGGGGGTCCGGGACCGCCTCGGCCACGGCCGCCAGGACCCCGGAAGGCGTCAGGAGCCGCCAGATCCGGCCGGGAGTGGCATCCGCTGGCAGCGGCAGGCGCTGCCCCTGCGCGACCCGGGCAGCCTCCGTCTCGGTGAGCGTCCAGCCGGGCAAGTGATCGATGGCGCCAGCGGGTGAGACCAGGCGATCCCGGGCCGCGGCCGGGAGATCGTCGCCGAGCGGGATCGCGTCGGCCAGGGAGAAGCGTCCCGAGCGGGTGCGCCGAAGCTCGGTCAAGGTAGCGCCACAGCCGAGGATCTCGCCGAGATCCCGGACCAGGGCTCGGATGTACGTGCCCTTCGTGCACTCGACCCGGAAGCGGGCCCGCGGCGGCGCGAAGGCAAGCAGCTCGAAGCGGTCGATGCGAACGGCGCGCGCCTCGCGCTCGACCTCCTGGCCGGCGCGGGCCAGCTCGTAGAGGCGCTTGCCGTCCTTCTTGAGCGCCGAGTACATGGGCGGGATCTGCAGCTGGTCGCCTGAGAGGCGCACGTGCGCCGCGACGAGCGCGGCCTCGTCCACGTGCTCCCAGGCGGCGCGGCCGGTCTCCTTGCCCTCGGCGTCGAGGGTGTCGGTGGTGACGCCGAGCTCGAGCTCGCCCTCGTAGGCCTTGTCGTCGGCGAGCAGGAAGCCAGCGATCTTGGTGCCCTCGCCGAGCACGATGGGCAGCACGCCGCTGGCCATCGGGTCGAGCGTGCCGGTGTGCCCGGCGCTCTTCTCGCCCAGGGCGCGGCGCACGCGCGCGACCACCTGCGCGGACGACAGCCCGCGAGGCTTGTCGATGACGAAGACGCCGTGCAAACCCATGTCGCGGGGAGAATGGACCGGAAGACCCCGAGACGAAAGCAACTACGACGGGGACAGGATGCTGGGTCGCAAGCGGCTGTTTTCGTTCGGTTTCTGGACTAGAACGCGCAGTCTAGTAACGGAGCGATCAAAGTGCGCGTTTGGCGCCAGGACGCCAGCGATTTCCATCGCTTAAGACCCATGATCCTGTCCCCGTTTCGGGCACGGAGCTGCCTACGGCGCGGGCGGGGGACGCAAGGTGTGCGTGATCTCCTCCCAGAGGTGATCACCGCTCGCGCCATCGGTATGGGTGATGCGGATGCGCACGACGACCTTCTCGACCGGCGAGGTGTGACCGTAGCGGCCCTTGGTGGCGCTCTTGATCTGGAAGACCGCCTCGGAACCGGGGGTCGGCAACGGATACGAGAAGGACATCGCGCCGTCGTCCTTGCGCTCGCCGCCCATGAGCCGCGCGCCCAGGAAGGCGTGGCGCTCGACGGCGCGGCCGGTGGCGCGGTCCATCACGCCGAAGCATTGCATCTGCCCGTCGATCGCGTACACGCGCTTCATGGTCCAGATCTCGAACGCGCGCCACTGTCCTGGGCGCTCCGAGACGCCGCGCTCGTGCACGACCGCGACCTCGACGCCCGAGGACGAATAGTGCCCGGTGGCCGCGGCGTCGAGCACGTCGTCATCATTCGTGGCGTCCGCGGCGGGCTCGATCTGCGGGGTGGGCGTCGCCTGCGGCCCCGACGCGTCGGGGTTGGTGAGCTCGTCGAAGTCGTCGAGCCCGGTCTCGCTGGGCATCTCCTTGATGGTGGCCCGGGTCGCGGGGTGCCCCGGATCGTGCGTGTTCGACATGCGTGGCGCGATCGTATCAGTCTTCCGAAGAGCCGTCAGCGGCGGGCTCCCGGAACACCGCGAGGTCGTCGAGGCGGACCGCGGTGAGCTCGCGGCCCCACACGCAGCCCGAGTCGAGCGCGATGAAGTGCGGCAGGCGCTGCACGAACCCGAGCGCCGCCCAGTGGCCGAACAGCATGATCGTGTCCTTGCTGCGGCGGTGGGCCGCGTCGAACCACGGGACCGCGCCGCGCGGCGCTTCCGACGGTGGGCCGTTGTGGTCGAGCGGCTGGCCGCGCGCGTCGAACATGCGCAGCGTCGTCATGAGGTGCGTGGCGGCGCAGGCGCGAGCCGCACCGGTCAGGTGATCGTCCCATGTGGTCGCGGCCTTGGCGACGAGCAGCTCGAGTATGTCGCGGCCCCGGCCTTCGCCGCCTCCCGGGCGCACCAACTCGGCGCTGACCTCCGCGGACAGACGCACAGCGTCGTCGACCGTCCAGGTCGGCCACAGGCCCGCGTGCACCATCAGGTACGGCGGCGCCCAGTGCACGAGCGGCCGCTGCCGCACCCACCCGCACAGGTCGTCGCGATCCGACGCGGCGAGGATGTCGTCCAGGGTGTCGCGCGGCTTCTTCTTGCGCAGCCCGGCCGCGCGCAGCAGCAAGTGGACGTCGTGGTTGCCGAGCACGCTGACGACGCGGTCGCCCTCGCCCACCGCCCAGCGCAGCACGTCGAGCGAGCGTGGCCCGCGGTTGACGAGGTCACCGGCCAGCCACAGGCGATCGTGGCGGCGGTCGTACTGGATGCGCACGAGCAGGCGCTCGAGCGTGGTCATGCAGCCCTGGACGTCGCCGATCGCGTAGGTCGCCATGCCTTACCTGGTCTGCGACGGATCCGAAGCAGGCGCCGACGCCACCGAGGGCGGCACGACGGGCACGGTCGCTACCGGAGCTACCGGAGCCACCGGAGCCACCGCCACGACCGGCGCGGCCGCGGCCAGCGCCTCGGCGAGCTTCTCGAGCAGCAGCGCGCGCGCCGCGGGGATGTCGCTCTCGAGGCGGCAGCCGGCGGCGCCGCGGTGTCCACCGCCGCCGAGCGGCAGGCAGATGGCGCCCGCGTCGATCATGCGACCGCGCGAGCGCAGCGACACGCGCACGCTCTTGCTCTCGCGCGCCGGTGCCAGCAGCATGCCGCACTCGACGCCCTCGATGGCGCGTACGTAATTCACCAGGCCCTCGCTATCGGACCACGAGGCGCCGGCGCCGCGCACCATCTCCTCGGTCACGATCATGACCGCGATCTTGCCGTCTTGCTCCAGCACGATGCTGCCGAGCGCCGCCGCCAGCAGCCGGTAGCGGCACAGCGGCATCTGTTCGCCCAGGCGCTCGGCGACGTTCCAGGGATCGACGCCGTGGTGCTCGACCAGCTCGGCGGCCAGGTGGAAGGCCTCGGGCGTGGTGTTGGAGTAGCGGAACGAGCCGGTGTCGGCCACCAGCGACACGTAGATCCCGGGCCCACAGTCGGCGGTGAGCGGCCAGCCGCACGCGCGCGCGAGCCGGGCCACCAGCGCGCCCACCGACGGGGCGCCGGGGTCGCACACGTACAGCTCGCCGAACGGCCGCGCCGCGGCGTGGTGATCGAGGACGAGCAGCGGACCGGTGGTCTCGGAGGCGGGGAACTTCTCGCCCAAAAGCTTGCGATCACCGCAGTCGACGACCACGGTGAGGTCGAAGCGGGCGTCGGGCGCGAGCTTGTGCTGCAGGTGCGCGAGGTGCGGCAGCCAGCGCAGCGGCTTGGGGATCGAGTCGGGGTTGAAGAGCGCGACCTTCTTGCCCGCGGCGCGCAGCAGCGACGCCAGCGCCGACATGGAGCCGGCCGAGTCACCGTCGGGCCCGAGATGGCAGGTGAGCAGCACGCGCTTCGCTGCCATCAGCACGCGCGCCGCGTCGTCGAGGGTGCCGATGGTGGTGGGCGCGAGCGGCGCGACCACCGCGACCGTCGGCGCCGGCTCGGTCACTCGTCGCCCTTGAGCAGGCGCTCGATCTTCTCGATGTGGTCGGCGCTGTCGTCGTGCGCGAACTTCAGCTCGGGAGCGCGGCGCAGATGCGTGCGGCGCGAGACCTCGCCGCGGAAGAAGCCGGACATCTTCTGCAGCGCCTCGATCGCGCCCTCGGCGCCGGCGGCATCGCCGCCCACGAACGACACCAGCACGCGCGCGTGCGACAGGTCGTCGTTGACGCGCACGTGGGTCACCGTGGCCAGGCCGGCCTTCTCGACGCGCGGGTCCTTGACCCGCTCGCGGATGAGGCTGGCCAGCTCCGCGCGCAGCGCGTCAGCGAGTCGTTCCGGTCGCATTCCCTTCGGCATCAGTCGTCTCTCTCTCGGCGCGCTCCGCGCACCGGGATCCTCGGGCGCGCGCGTCGGCCGCCGCGCCCCACGCCCCCACCCCTACCACCCTCCGCGGGGGCAGCGCCACGACTGACCATCGGGCTCGGCTCATCGGACTCCCAGTGCTGGAAGCCCTCGGCGGTCATCTCGCCCTCGCCGTAGGTGACGTAGTCCTTCTCGTCGTCGACGATCTTGGCGACGCCCAGGTGCTCGATGAACTTCTCGATCTTGTCGACCATCGACTCGACGAAGGCGCGGTCGTTGGCGACCACGGCGAAGCCGATCTGCGCCGACTGCCAGATGTCCTGGTCGCCGACCTCGGCGATGGCGACGTTGAACTTGAGGCGCGTGCGGTCCTTGATGCGCCGCAGCACCATGCGCTTGTCCTTGAGCGAGTGGCTCTCGGAGACCATGAGGGTGAGCCGGCAGACACCAACGACCATGACCAGGGGAGTGTTACACGGCGCCGCGCGGGACGCACCGGGCACCCGACGCGTGAGCGACGGCAGCGGACTCCGGTATCTCGGGGACTCGGGGAGAGGAGAGCAGGCCCGCGGCGGCGAGGACGCCGCAGCGAGGTAGGAGCGACGGCTACAGCGTGGCCGCTTCTTCGACGATCTCGTAGGCCTCGATGACGTCGCCGACCTGGAGATCCTGGAAGGCATCGATGGTGAGACCGCAGTCGTAACCCGACGCGACCTCGCGGACGTCTTCCTTGAAGCGCTTCAGGCTGCCCAGCTTGCCGGTGTAGACCTGGACGTTCTCGCGAACGACCCGGACCAGCGCCTGGCGGCTGACCTTGCCCTCGGTGACGTGGGCGCCAGCGACGGTGCCGATCTTCGGGATGCTATAGACCTCACGCACCTCGATCTTGCCGACCGGCTTCTCGCGCTTGATGGCAGGCAGGAGCCCGACCATCGCCTTCTTCACGTCGTCGATCGCCTCGTAGATGATGTCGTAGAGCTTGATGTCCACGTCCTCCTGCTCGGCGAGGCTGGAAGCCTTGCCGGCCGGACGCACGTGGAAGCCCACGATCACCGCGCCACCCGCCTTGGCCAGGTTGACGTCGCTCTCGGTGATGCCACCGACGCCCGTCTGGATGACGTTGACCTTGACCGCGTCGGTCGAGAGCTTGCTGAGCGCCTCGCGGAGCGCCTCGGCCGAGCCCTGCACGTCGGTCTTGAGGATGATCTTGAGCTCCTTCATCTGGCCCTCCTGGATCTTCTCCAGGATGTTCTCCAGTGAAACCTTGCCCTGACCACCCAACTGCTTCTGACGGCGCGCATCGCGACGGTTCTCGATGACGGCCTTGGCGTTCTTCTCGTCGGCGACCGCGTTCACCACGTCGCCGGCTTCCGGCACCGAGTCGAGACCCAGGACCTCGACCGGCATGGACGGACCGGCCTCGGTGACCGGCAAGCCCTTGTCGTTCAGCATCGCGCGAACCTTGCCCATCGCCTCGCCCGACACGACGATGTCGCCGACGCGCAGGGTGCCTTCCTGGATGAGCACCGTGGCCATCGGGCCGCGGTTACGATCCAGCTTGGCCTCGATGATGACGCCACGCGCGAGCTTCTTCGGGTTGGCCTTGAGCTCGAGCACCTCGGCCTGCAGCTGGATGCCTTCCAGCAGCTTGTCGATGCCGACCTTCGTGTAGGCCGACACCTCGATGTACATGGTGTCGCCGCCCCACGCCTCGGGGATGAGCCCGTGCTCCGAGACCTGCTGGCGCACGCGGTCCGGGTTGGCGCCGGGCTTGTCGCTCTTGTTGATGGCGACGATGATCGGGACCTTGGCGTCCTTGGCGTGGTTGATGGCCTCGATGGTCTGGGGCATCACGCCGTCGTCGGCCGCGACCACGAGGATGACGAGGTCGGTGGCCTGGGCGCCACGGGCACGCATCGCCGTGAAGGCGGCGTGGCCGGGGGTATCCAGGAAGACGACGTCGCCGGCGCCGGCGGTGCTCACGCGGTAGGCGCCGATGTGCTGGGTGATACCGCCCGACTCGCCCGCCGCCACGTCGGTCTTGCGGATGGCGTCGAGCAGCGAGGTCTTGCCATGGTCGACGTGACCCATGACCGTGACCACCGGGGCGCGCGGGAAGAGATCCTCGGGCGCGTCGGTGGCCTCACCGAGCGCCGCGGTCTCCTTGAAGGCGACGTTCTGGACCTCGAAGCCGAACTCCGCGGCCAGCAGGCCCGCGGTGTCGAAGTCGATGGAGGCGTTGATCGTGACGCCGACCATGCCCATCGACCACAGCTTCTTGAGGACCTCGGTGGCCTTCACGCCCATGCCGTGGGCGAGCTCGGACACCGAGACCGAGTCTTCCATCTTGATGACGCGCTTGTGATCAGCGGGCGTCGTGATGGAGGTCTTGAGCGCCTTCTTGCCGGCCGGCAGCGGCCGCTTGATGCCCATGCCGCGCGCGTCCTGCTTGCGCGCGCCGGGGCGCTGCGAATCGGCAAAGCGACCACGCACCTGGCCGGCACCCGGCATGGTGTTGGTCGGGGGCGAGTTGGTGGTGCGGCCGAGGGTTCGGCCGCCCGGACCACGCTCGGTGATCTGGATGCGCGGCAGCGGCAGCTCGATGATCGAGCCGACCGCGGGACGGCCTCCGACCTGCGCCGGCGCGGCCGCCATGGGCGGGGGCTCCGACGCCTTGGCGGCGGCGCGCTCGGCCTGCTTGGCGATCGAGGCGTCACGCGCCCGCTCGAGCTCTTCCTCGAACTGGGTGCGCTTGCGCAGCGGACGATCCGTCGACACGGGCGCCGGCACGACCTCGGGAGCCTCGGCGGCGACCGCCTCGGCTACCGGCGCGGCGACCAGCGTTTCTCCGTTGCTGTCGCTCGCGAGTCCCGGCGCAGTCACGGCCGGGGTGGCCTTGCTGACCGGGGGCGGCGTCGGCTTGCCCGACTTGGCGGCGACGCGTGCCGCTTCCTCGGCGGCGCGACGACCCAGCTCGGCCTCGTGGCGCTGACGCGCGTCCTCCTCGGCGTAGCGACGCGCCTCGGCGGCTGCCTCGGCGGCGAGGACGGCGGCGGCCTCGCGTGCGGCGAGCTCGGCCCGCGTGGCGGCGGCCTCCTCGGCGGCGCGCTTGCGGATCTCTTCGCGAGAGAGCGGAGGCGGCGGCTCGACTTCTTCACCTGACGGCGGCTCGTGACCGCGCGCCGAGACGTCACCGTGACCGCCACCGTCGTCGGCCGTGGCCGCACGTCCAGCAGGCGTCATGGCGCCTTCCGGGCTGACCTTGCTGCGGCGACGCAGCACGGTGCCGGAGAGGCGCTCGGTGACGGTGGAATCCTGACGTTCCTTGTCGAGGGAGCGGCGGATACGCACCACGTCCTCGGGCTCGATCGAGGACATATGGTTCTTGGCTTCGATGCCGAGCGAGCGGGCCTTGCTCAGCAGGTCCTTGTTCTCGAGCCCGACCTCTTTGGCCAGCTCGTAGACCCGCATCGGCTTGGCCGCCTGCGCGGCCTCGCCGGCCGATTTGCCCGAGACGCGATCACCCGTGGTCTGCATCATGTGCTTCCTTGCCAATCCCCAATCGTGGACTTCAGAGCCTCGACCAAGCTGCCTGGCACCGCGGTCTTGAGCACGCGCGCCAGGCCCCCCTTCCTCACCGCCCTCTCGATGCAGGTATCAGTCGCGTGTACGTACGCGCCTCGTCCCGGCAGGCGCTGTCGCCCGTCGACCACGACGGAGTGCGTACGATCTACCATTTGGCGTACCACGCGGACCAAGTGACCTTTTTCATCCTTCCCGTGACATCCTGTACATGTTCGGACCGGCGGCAACCTAGCGCCGTTCCTGTCTTAATTCCAGCCCTCGTCGACAACCGCAGGCGCGGCCGTGTCGGAGGCTGTCTCTGCGACGGGATCCTCGACCTCGGGGAGCGGCGCATCGGCGGGCAGCTCGCCCAGCCAGATGCGGGCGTAGTGCTGCAGATGGGCGCCCCGCTTGGGCGAGATCCCCGCGGCGGTGAGCTTCTCGACCTCGTGCTCGCGCACGAACTGCTCGATGGTGGTCCAGCCGCCCGCCTGTAGCTGCGCGACGGTGTCCTTGTCCATGCCCTTGACCTCGAGCAGCTTCTGCTCGTCGGTGAGCTTGGTCCGGCGCTGCGCTTCTTCGCGGACCTGCTGCGCGCGCACGCGCTCGGTC